>JBBTQT010000148.1:17210-33718 GCA_038065575.1 Patescibacteria group bacterium | reverse complement strand
TGGGTTTTTTTGATTCATTATTCGGCTCTGTGGCGGATAACTATTCCAATCTGGAGTATCCCTTGACCGAAGAAAAAATTAAACAGCTGGTAACCCAAGCTCGGATTAGCAGTCTCACTGCCGGCGAAGAAAATTTGGTGGAGCGAGCGATTGCCGATCGTCGTCGCGGCGACGGCAAAATTTCCTTGCGCCAGATTTATGAGGTGGTCAGATCCTTGAAATATAATCACAAAATCAGCGAGGCGGATTTTCGCGGACTCATGAAAATTTTTAATGAATATTTCCGCCGGTTTGGCAAGTAATTATGATCAATAAAAAAGTGATAATCCTCCTTGGTGTTCCCGGGAGCGGCAAAGGGACGCAGGCGAAGCGGTTGGCGCGGAGTTATGGCTTCGGGCATATTTCCACCGGAGATTTGTTGCGGGCGCTCGCGAATGATCCGGAGGCCGACCGAGAAGACAAAAAAAAGTTGAAGGAAATGCAAGTCGGAGGGCTTGTTAATGATGATTTGATTTACAAGCTGGCTTTCGCAGCCATGGATAAATTTCTGGATCAAGGCCATGGGATTGTCCTCGATGGAGCGATTCGTTCGGTGGAACAAGCCGAAAAATATCAGACTTATTTTCAGAATAAAAATGTGGCGGAAGATTTGATCGCGATTGAACTCGCGATTGACGATAATTGGAGTTTGTTGCGTCTCTCCAAAAGAAAGGTTTGTGCCGGTTGCGGCGACATCATTCCTTATTCGCCCGAGAACGAATTGAAAACAGTTTGCGAGAAATGCGGCGGCGAACTTAAAATCAGAGCGGATGACAATCCGGCCACCATCGCCAAACGGATTGAAGAACAAGGAAATAAGGCCTTGGCGCCGATCGTTCGCTATTATGAAGAATTGGGACTGCTGTCCCGGGTTGACGGCAGTCGGGGGATTGATGAAGTGGACGCGGATGTACGGAGTGTGATTACGAATTAATAATTACTCGGCTTCGGCTAAGTTTACGGACGGATAAATAATTTTTAATTCGTAATTGATCACCTTGTGTACATCAAAAAAAACCACGAAACCAAAAAAATCATTGAGGGTGGCAAAATAATGGGGGAAATTTTGCGCGCGTTGGAAAAAATGGCCAAGCCCGGGGTGAGTGGATTGGAACTTGATCAAAAAGCCGAGGAAATGATTTTGGCGGCCGGCGGCGCGCCGGCGTTCAAGGGTTATCGCGGCCGGTTGTCCGAACCGCCTTTTCCGAGCGTGATTTGTTTTTCTTTGAATGAAGAATTGGTGCACGGCATCGCCACCGCCGACAAAATCATCGCGGACGGCGATTTGGTGAGTATTGATATCGGCATGCGCTGGCCGGCGAAATCCGCGGACGTGGCCGGGCGGGAGCAAGACGGCTATTTCACCGATACGGCCATCACCATCGCGGTCGGCAAAGTCCCGGCCGAACAGAAAAAATTATTGGCAGTTACGAAACAGGCTCTGGAAGCCGGAATTAAAGCCGCTCAGCCGGGAAACACGGTCGCCGATATCGGCTTGGCCGTTCAGAGTTATATTGAGTCGCAAGGGAATTACGGCATTGTCCGCGATTTGGTCGGCCATGGCGTCGGCCACGCGGTTCACGAAGAACCGCGTGTTCCCAATTATCATGACAAAAAATTGGCCAAATGGGTGCTCCGGCCCGGAGTGGTGATCGCCATTGAGCCGATGATCGCTCTTGGTGGCCACGCCGTGCAGGTTGGCGCGGACGGCTGGACAATCACCATGGCCGATGGAACCCGCTCGGCGCATTTTGAGCATACCATCGTCATTACCGCCGACGGTCCGGTCGTGGCGACGAGAAGGCCGGGAGAAACGCAATCGTAATTCGTAATTCTTAATTCGTAATTCGCATGAACATTCTCGCCATTGATTATGGCAAAAAAAACATCGGTCTCGCCTGGTGCGACACCGGCATCGGCGCTCCTTTGCCGTATGGCGTGATTAAAGATCGGAATATTTCCGAATTGACTGATTTGATTATCAACGAAAAAATTGATAAAGTGATTATCGGCCTGCCGCTTGGATTGGACGGCCGGGAAAACGCCAACACTGCCGCCGCGCGAGAATTCGGCGGCCGATTGAAATCCCAAATAAAAGCGAGCGTTGAATTTTTTGACGAACGATTCACTTCGGCGGCCGCTGACAAATTGGGTGGAACCGTTTCGCGCGATGAAGCGGCGGCGCTCGTTATTTTGCAAAATTATTTGGACAAAATTAACAATTAAGAATTATAAATTACGAATTACGAATTCAATGAAAGCAATCGTATTGGTGCGGCGCGATTTTCGGGAGTATGATCAAATTATTTCGTTTTACACGGAAGAAATCGGCAAGGTGGAATTGCTGGCGCGCGGCATCAAGAAAATAACGAGCAAGCAGTCGGCGCATGCCGAGCCTTTTTCTCTCGTGGATTTGGATATCGCGCGGGGAAAAGAAATTGACCATTTGATCGGAATTACGGCGACGGAAATATTCCCCGCGATCCGTGCCGATTGGCACAAATCCGTGGCTGCCGGTTACGCCGTTTCCATTACCGATAAATTGTTGGAAATCGGATTGAAGGACGAAAAAGTATTCAATCTTTTGGCCGGTTGGCTCGGATTTTTGGCCGGCGCCGAGTTCTATGGTCGTAGTTTGCTTGACGGCTACATAGTGGGATTGTTGAATTGTCTGGGGTTGAATATCACCGCCACCGCGGGAATTCCGATTGTAATCGCCGGGGATTTGGCTGTTCTCGCGAGCGGGGATTGGCCGGTGATCAATCGCCGCGAAGCGGCGGACGATAAAACTCATGATTTCATATATCAATTCGTCCTGTTTCACGGCAACAAAAAAGCGGCCGATTGGAAATTTAATGTAAAAAATTAATTTTTAATTTGCGATTAACATGATTGCGCTCATAAAAAATATCGCGGAATTCGTCGGGACGGAAGTGACTCTGAACGGCTGGGTCAATAACCGGCGATCGTCCGGTTCAATCGCTTTTCTGGAAATCCGCGATGGTTCCGGATTCATCCAGGCGGTGGTGGGGAAGGGCGTAGTTGACGCCACCACCTGGGAAAATATTGAAAAATTAACGCAGGAATCGTCAGTTTCAATTACCGGCAAAGTCACCAAACATCCCAAACAAGAAGGAATATTTGAATTGCAGGCCAATAAATTGGAAATCATTCAAATCGCCGCCGAATATCCGATCGGGAACAAAGAACACGGACCGGATTTTTTGATGGACAATCGCCATCTCTGGCTCAGGAGCAAAAAACAGTGGGCGATTTTACGGGTTCGCGACCTGGTTATCTCCGCCATTCAAGAATATCTGCACAACCAAAATTTCATCAAGGTGGATTCCCCGATTTTCACGCCGAACGCCTGCGAAGGCACCACCACGCTTTTCGCCGTGCCGTATTTTGACGAAGGCAATGCCTATCTTTCTCAGTCCGGCCAACTGTATATTGAAGCCGCGATCGCGTCCGTCGGCCGGTGTTATGATTTCGGACCGGTTTTTCGCGCCGAAAAAAGCAAAACCAAACGGCATTTGTCGGAATTTTGGATGATGGACGCCGAGGCCGCGTTCGTGCGCCATGACGAAAATTTGAAATTGCAGGAAGGCTTGGTCAAGTATATCGTCAAAAAATGTTTGGAACAATGTCAAAGCGAGTTCGTGATTTTGGAGCGCGATCCGGCGCCACTCCTCGCAGTAGTGGAACAAAATTTCACCCGTTATACCTATGACGAAGCCATTAAAAAATTGAATGAATTGGGATCGGATATTAAACACGGCGAAGATTTGGGCAACGACGACGAAGGTCTCTTGACGCAAACCAGTCCGGTGCCGGTATTCATTGAAAAGTGGCCGAAATCAATCAAGCCTTTTTATATGAAAATCGATCCGGAAAATGATAGTCGGGTATTGAATGATGATTTAATCGGCATTGAAGGTAGCGGCGAGATTATCGGCGGGTCGGAACGCGAAGACAATTACGACACATTACTCCAAAAAATCCGCCACGAAGGCCTGCCCGAAGCGGATTACGAATGGTATTTGGATTTGCGCCGTTATGGCGGTGTGCCGCATTCCGGCTTCGGCATCGGCCTGGAACGGATGGTGCGCTGGATGACTGGAGTGGAACATATTCGCGAATGTATTCCCTTTCCGCGCACGATCAACCGGTTGAAGCCGTAGGCAATTAATAATTATCCCGACTCAGTCGGGACAGGCGAATTACATACTTTTCGTCATTGCGAGGAGCAACGAGCGAAGCGAGGGCGGACGAAGCAATCCCTTTGCATTGTGAAATAAACCAAGGGATTGCCACGTCGTTCGCTTCGCTCTCTCCTCGCAATGACGTACTCTAGGATTTTTAATTCGTCATTGGTATACTGTGTATAACTGGTTTGACAAAAGTCTGGACTTTGTATATACTTTGTCTGGATTAAGTACTAACAATATATATATGAAAACCGCCGTTATAACCTTAAAAGTAGAATCCAAAATAAAAAAACAAGCCCAAAAAGCCGCCGAGGAGTTTGGTATTTCTTTAAGTTCTCTGATAAGCGGGTTCTTGAGTGATTTTATTTACAACAAAGAAATTAAGTTTAGCCGTAGGGAAGAAATTCCGAGTCAATATTTAATTGATGCGATAAAAGAAGCGGAAGAAGAAAGAAAAAAAGGTAATTTTTATTCTTTCTCTGATTCTAAAGATGCTCTTAAATTTTTGAAAGAGGTAAGAGAAGGAAAAATCAAAGTATGAGAATAGATTATTCCAAGCGTTTCATTAAACATTTACAGAAAGCGCCGGATTTTATTCAATCGGTATTTGAGAAAAAATTTCAATTATTTTTGAAGAAAGATTATCAATTGCTGAATATACATGCTTTGCGAGGTGAATGGCAAGGATTTTTGAGTATCAACATCACCGGCGATTGGCGCGCGATCTATCATTGGATTGATGAAGAAAAAATGGAATGGGTGGAGTTTGTTGAAATAGGTACACACAGTGAATTATATGGATAAAAACAAAAAAGTCGGCGGTTTGCCTCTGAAATTTTTAGAAAGGCTCGCGAATATCACCGGCCTTTCTTTGTTTCACCAAATCGCGCCGACTTTCGCGCCGCGTCCGACCACATTTCGCGTCAATACCATCAAAGCGGAAAAATTTAGAATAAAAGAAGAATTATTGTCTCAAGGTTTCAAAATTCGGGAAGTATCTTGGTACAAAGATGCCTTTATTTTGTTGAATAAAAGTAAAAGAGACTTGACTGATCTGCCGATGTACGAGGAAGGAAAAATTTATCTGCAAAGTTTGGCGAGTATGGTGCCACCGCTCATTCTCGCACCGTCGCCGGGCGATAAAGTCCTGGATTTGACGGCCGCGCCGGGCAGTAAAACTTCGGAAATGGCGGCGCTAATGAATAAACAGGGCGAATTGGTGGCGAACGATAACAATAAAATCCGTTTTTTCAAATTAAAACATAATTTGGAGATATTGGGGGTGGCGCAGACGTATCCAGTTGATACAGACACCGCTCTGTCATTCCCCTGCAGAGGGGAATCCAGTCGCCAAATGACCCTGGATTCCCGCCTGCGCGGGAATGACAGACGTCAACTGGGCACATATGGTATTGCGGGTGCTGTCGAAGGATGGAAATTGAAATTGCGGCTGGAACACGGCGGCGATCTGTGTCGCGAATATCCGGAATATTTTGATAAAATCCTTTTGGACGCGCCTTGCAGCGCCGAAGCCAGATTTATTGAGGGAGACGCCAAAACAACCGGCTATTGGAAAGAAAACAAAATCAAAGAAATGGCCTACAAACAGTGGGGATTGCTTTTGGCCGCTTGGAGCGCCTTGAAACCGGGTGGAACATTGGTTTACTCCACCTGTACTTTCGCGCCGGAAGAAAACGAACTGCCAATCACAAAATTTTTGGAACGAAATAAAAATGCCGAAGTAATGCCAATAAATATCCCTGATTTCAAAAAAATTAGTCCTCTCAAAGAGTGGAAAGGAAAGCTAATCAGTGCCGAGGTAGCCAAAAATTGTCTGCGGATTATGCCCACCAAGGAGATTGAAGGGTTCTTTGTGGTAAAAATCAAAAAAACAATTACAAAATAATAATTGGGTTGTATCGTCAATCCCTTGGTTTATTTCACAATGCAAAGGGATTGCTTCGTCCGCCCTCGCTTCGTTCGTTGCTCCTCGCAATGACGTAAAAATTATTAATTAGTAATTCGCATCGCCCCGTGTGCATAACTTCGCCAGACAATAGCCCGTGTTCGTCAATTGTGCTATAATACCTCCATTATAAAATAGCCAATAAGTTTCATCCATGACTGGCAAAATTTTGTCATACTTGAAACAGTTGACGAGCCTCTTGCCGCAAAAACTTAATCGCCGTCGCTACATAGCGGTATTTGGCGGTTTTTTGGTTTTGGGATTATTGGTTTCCGCGTCTCCGGTCGGAGCGGTCATCGGCTATATCGCGAGCAGTATTCTGGACGGATTTTTGATGTTTTTCACCTGGCTCATGCTGATTCTCGCCGAATTGTGTATCGGCCTAACGATTTTTTTCTTGCGTTTTTTCATTTCCATCGCCGCCTACAACAATTATATTGATGTGGATGTGGTTCAGCTCGGCTGGATAATGATTCGGGATGTGGCGAACATGTTTTTTGTGGTGGCGCTCCTCGTAATCGCTTTCGGCACGATCCTCGGCATTGAAGAATACGAATGGAAGAAAAATTTGGTGAAGCTGATCCTCGCGGCCATTCTGATCAATTTCAGCAACCTGATCGCCCAGCTGATTATTGACATCGCCCATGTTTTCACCATTACTTTTCTGAACGCGATCGCGGCGACGGCCGGCGGCAATATCATCAACATGTTCAAGCTGAACGAAATCACGCAAATGATCGGCGCCGCCGGCAAAGACCCCGGGGATCTGCGCGTTCAACTTGCGGCCGGCGCGCTGGCGGCCACCGGATTCGCGGTTTTGGCAGCGGTCGCGATGGGTTCTTATGCTTATGTGATGATGGTGCGGGTAGTCGTTCTTTGGGGATTGATTATTTTGGCGCCGGGGGCGTATATCCTCGGAGTTTTGCCGAAGACCAAAGCCTACGCCGATCGTTGGTGGAGCGAATTCGGCAAACATGTGGTGGTGGCGCCGGTAATGGTATTTTTTCTCTGGCTTTCTTTCGCCACGCTTGGCAATGGTCAGATCGCGCAAGATATTCAAAAGGGTCAAGAAGGGACTGCGGTTGAAATGAATCAAAAAAACTATGAAAACCCGGGTACGGCGGAATTTGATAATCCCACATTATCCTTAGCCAAAGTCACCTCCTGGGAAAACATGGCCAGTTTTTTCATTGCCATGGCCTTCATGTATTACGGCTTGAAAGTGACGCAAGAAACCGGCGCCACCGGCGCCGGCGCGGTGGGCGCGGCTTTGGAATTCGGCAAGAAAGTGGCCACGATCGCCACCGGCTACGCGGCCGGACGGTGGCTGGTGGATGGCGCGACCAATGTGGCCAAGAAGGGCGCTATGGCCACGGTCAAAGGGGCGGCCTGGGGACTTTACCATGCGCCGGGCTTGGATGCTTCCGGTCGGGTGCAAAGAGGAAAGGAATACTTCCAAATGCAATGGCAATCATTTGAGGCTTGGCGCAATCGGTCGGAAGGGCCGACAATGAAAAGGAAATGGAATGAAGAAACCGGCCGGTATGAAGGTATCAAGGAAATGAGAGAGAAAAAAGACGAAAAAACCGGTGAAGTAATGAAAGACGAAAAAACCGGTGAAGTAATAATGGAGGAGACCGGCAAGTTTGAAACCGAAGATATAAAATTAGGTTTTTTCCAAAAATTTGCGCATCAGACCGCGGTCAAAAACGCGGAGAGCGCGAAAAAACTGGAAAAAACGCAAAAGTTTGCGGAAACCAGAAAGGAATACTTGTCCAAGACCACGAAGGGCGTGCCCACCGGCTTCCTGATGAAGGATTTTGAAAAGGTGGACGCGCTTGATCGGTACGAGAGAGGGCGATTGAAGGCCGCCGGCGAGCGTTCGGCCGCCAAGACGGAAGAACATGAGACCGCCGGAGCCTTGGCTGAAGGCAGTCAAGCCCGATTTCAGAGTATTGTGAAAAAGGGCTGGATTTATGATTCCATTGATACGACCTATAAAAAAGAAACTCTGGACGAGGAAATTGCCGGACACAAAGTTAGGGCGGACTCGCTCAAGAAACGACGGGAAGAAAATACCGAACGCGCCAAGAAACGAGCGATGGAAGGCAAAGGCAAGGGCGCGGTGGAAGCCAGAATGAGGGCGGAGCTGACCATCAAAGCATTGCAAGGCGAGACCAAAAAGATTGAAGAAGCCGCCAGATTCAGAATGGGTGAGCAGGATTTGGATGTCGCGAAAGAAACTAACGCCGCTATTGAAAGATTGCGGGATGATTTGCGATTGAAGAGCGCTACTATGAGTCGGGAAGAAGCTGGAAAAAAAGCCGTTGATGGTTTGTTGGATCAGGGGGAAATTACATCAAAACAGGCTTATGATTATGGCCGTAATTTGACGATAGATAGCATGGTAAATAATGGGGAAATTTCAGAAGAACAAGGTGTTGCAATGAAAAGTGATGAAGGAATCGATCCGGAAAGTAAATATTTCAAGGTAATTGATAAAAAGCGAGATGAATTGTTTGACAAATCAATGATGACCAAAAAAGACGCGGAAAAAGCCGTGTTGGCTACCGGTATGGTGGAAGATGAAGAATTTGTCAGACAGAGGGAGGGGATGAAAAGGGTACATTCAAAGTTTAGTCGTGATGAAGCTCGGGATAAGGCTATAGAGGAATTGGTATGGAAAGGAACCATCACTTCCGAACAAGCGGCCGAGTCCAAGGCTGGCGGAAAAAATTCGGTTATTGATAGTCTTCAGAATCAAATAATGTTAGAAAATTCAACGATTAGCGATGAGGATGCCGGAAAGCTCGTGTCAAAGACCGTGCCAAGGGAGAGACGAATCACCGCCGCCGAAGTCGACGAATACCGTAGTCGCGGCGAAGGCGCCGGCGTAATCTACCGCGCCGCCGCGGCCGAGAAGCAGGCGCATACGGAGGCGGAGAAATTAAAGGAGTTGACTACAGAAAAGGGCCGTGAGTATGCCGAAAGTCATCATGGTCAGGAAGAATTGGAAGAAGAAGCGGTATTGGCTCTGCAAATTACCCGCAATGAAGAGGCTGTCAAACAAATGGAGACCGACAAGAAGACGGAATTGCTGGATGAAGGAAAAAGAAGAGGCGAAAAGATAGCCGGTGCAACTGAGAAAATAATGAACGCCGTAAAAACTCCGGAACAAGCTGCCGCTGAAACGGCTTTATTGGAGGCGAGGACTAGTGTTGCCAAGATAGAAAAAGAAATTAAAGATAAGGTGGATACAGAAAGTAAACCGATTAAGGATGCATTTGCCACGGAAAGAAGAGGACTAAAAAAAGAATTGGATGATGCGGAAAAGGCAAAAAAGAATGTGGAAAGTAGTGATGCATATTCTGCATATAATGAAGAGCGTGCGAAAAAAAAGCGTCAATTAGTTGCGCTTGAAAAAGAGGAAAAAAGTAAAGGTGTGACTGAGGCGCGCAAGAGTGAAATTTCAGGTCAAAAAGAAGCTCTTAAAACTGAAATAGCAGAACCATTTGCCGGTTATGGCGATGTAGTTAGTGATTATGATACTGCCAAAGCGGCACTGGCGAATTTTGACACCGAAACCGAAAAAGCAATAGAAGAAGTCAGAACGAAAGTAAGAGCAGAACGAAATGATGAAATTGAGGCTATTGGTTTGACGGAAAAAAGTACGAATTTGGAAAAAATCAATGATAGAGTTAATAAATCTCCAGAGCAGATTAAAAAAATTGAAGATGCCAGGATTGAAGCTCAACGGGTAGAGGAAGCGGCTCTTGGTGCGAAAGGAAAGGCCAGCGTGGCTCTTCGCTATGCTCGACAAAAACAAGCCTCGGCCACGGCCAAAAGCGCCGAGGATGAAGCTGAAAAAAATTTACAGCATGCCGCTCTTGGATTGGGGATTGTGCAGAAATTATTTAGTGATGAGCAAGCGAATAAATTGGGATCAGAAGCGGCCGAAGCTTTCATTAACAAAATAAAACAAGAAAAAATCGGCGACCTTTTCAAAAATGGCGCCAAACAATTGGATAAGGCTTTGGAAAAACTTAAAAAGGGCGGGAAATTGGCGGATGTGTTGAAAGAAGTGACCGACAAGTCGGCCAGATCCGTCTACGCACAAACGGTCGGGACTTATTACCAGGAAAATGTCGCCGGCATTTCCAAGACCAGAGCCGTTGATATTGCGGATGATTTGTGGAGTTTTGATCGTACCGGAAACAGTACGCCGGCCACCGCCTTCAAGAAAGCCGTCAACAAACAAAATGAGGTTTACGCGGGAGTGGAAAAAGAACGAGGTGCTTCAATTGCGGTTGATACTATCAAAAGAATTAGACTGATGCAGTCTAAAGGAGAAAAACTTGATGTTGACCATGAAGCGGCCTTGATGGCATCGGTGCAGTTTTTGACCAAAAATGGTTGGTCTGATGATGGGTTATCTAGAATGGTGGATGTGGCGAGAAGTAAGAATAAACAAAAGTATGGTACCAGAGAATATGAAGAAGCAGAGGCAATGGAAAAATTGTTAGTCGATGAATTGGGTTGGGGGAAGAAAGATGCTAAAACCGGAGCGATAACCTTCAAAAATGAATCCTCGGAAAAAAGAACCAATGATTTTCATCGACTGATGGGTTTTGGTGGTGATGTGAATATGTTGCATTCAGAAAATGCCGTCCTTCTGCATCAGAAATATATGGAAAGTAAAGAAGGGAAGACATTGAGTTATGAAGAAGCAATTCAAGATTTGCATGGGAAAACAAGTACCGCCAGTGGTCGGGCTGAATTGGCTGTAAAGCAGCGAGAACTCGGATTGGATCTGGGATGGGATGATGCCCGTATCAACCGGCAACTTGAGGTTTTTTCTCAAAAATTTGTAGCTGTGGGAGAAAATGCCGGACAATCGTTGCATCGTTATACCGAAGAAATGAAAAAATACGGTGACCAAGCGGAATTATTAACTGAAATGAAATCATTGGCTTTGGCTACCACTCACATTGATGATGCCGGACACTCGGTATTTGACATGGATATGGGTTACGCACGCGGTCAATTATCCACTGATGCCATGAAAACCATGCTTGGTGATTGGATCAAGGTTGATGGTGGCACTAAGCTCCGTAATTTGAAAAGTCATGCCATCGGTTATATGGACGAGGATGTCGGCACCCTTCACCGGTTGGATGCTTCCCGTGTGAACTCCACTTTTCAAGGTGTTGACAGTAAGGTGAAATTAGAGGCGCAAGATGTGCGTGTCCAACGACAGATTTTGAAGAATGCCGCCAGTGAAGAATTGCGTAAGGATGCAGAGACCGGAGCGGTTATTGTTGGTGCTATGGATTCTGTTCTCGTCGCCAAGAAATTTAAAGGTGATACAGAAAAAGCAAAGGCTGATGTCGCCAGAGACTGGGCTGTGTTATTGAAAGAAGCACCAAAAGAATTTTTGGCTGTCGCCTCAATGAATTCAGGACTTGAATTTAACGAAGCTCAAGCAACTGGTAGAGTGAATTTGAATGTGTTTGGTGAGCAAATAGATACAATGGAGCATTTAGTGAGATGGATAAATGCGCATTCAGGCACAGTGGCCGAAGAGGATGATCGTCGAGAGATAGGAAAACTCAACCACACGGCGATTGTCAGTAGTGGCAGAAAGGGAACTATTCCTGTTCCCGGTACTGAAGATGAAGAGCCTGGTAAATAACTTTTGATTAAATAATGAATCACACTTTGTATAATCATGTATGTTCCAAATGAGTAGACAACAAAAAAATTTTTTTGCGTCAGAAAAAACCACATCTGAATTTTTTTATGATTTTCAGCTATTGTTCGGGGCTTACGGCTACAAAGAAAATTCACTGTGGGAAAAATGCGACGCTTTGATTATTGATGCCAAGGAAATCAAGAATGGCGAAGCGCTCCATGATCGAGCCGAAGAATTTTTTTGGTCTGTCACCGCCTTGATTGATTCTGATTCTCTTTTTCAGTTGCGCGGCGCGATTGCCAGATTGGTAAATTTGTTTAATAATCCACCCACCGGACGACAGCGAAATGAAAATCAAAATTCGGTCGATTTTGACGAAGCTTGCGAACGATTGGAAATTACCGAATTCTCTAAAAATTTTTTCCGGGAGAGGGTTGAATTACTGGGAGACGAAGAAAAAAATAAAGTAAAACAAGATTTGGGCAGTTTGGTTTCCATTTATGAAAAAGCGCGTCCGGATATAATGTTGGTAGCTTCGGCTTTGTTGCACCGGACTGAGGATGGATTGCCGACCACCGTGGCGGAATTCAGAGAAAAAATAACTTTTTCCGGCTTGGTGGATTATGGGCGGATTACCAATTACGCTCCTTTGCTCAGATATCTCGGTCAATCATTTTTCGGCAATGACATGGATACCGCCATTATGGCGTACGGAGTGCTTTCAGAATTGAGCCGGGACAATAATCTCGTGAAAAAGGGAATTATTGATAAATTTGAAAATAAATTGCTTTTTACTGTTCTTTTGTTTATCGTATTTGATCAATTTTCCAATTTTACGGTTGTTGAAATGGACGGCTTAATGGCAAATTTCGGTTGGTTCGCTCTGGACGCCGGTTTTCCTTTGGTTGAATTATTGGAGGAGTATTTGGCTAATCAGCCTAATCTAAGAGAATATATCAATCAATCGGGAATGTTTGCCGAAGATTTATTGAATAGCGCGCAAATGGTTTTTCCGCATGAGGGCGAAATTGATGTGGTTGTTGGCAGTTTTCTTGCGGTCTATCTTGAATTTGCCGATGGTAAGGAATTGGACGCGAATAAACAAAATGAATTTCTTGATATTGAAATGAGGATTCATGAGTGGCCGGCAGATAAAAGAGAAAAATTACTTAATTTGATAGACCTCTATTTGCATCTGCGTGAATGCGATTTGATCGATTATTATGGACTGCTTAGCGATGAGGGAATAATAAAAAAACCTTATGATTGGGCCGTCGTTTTGGAGGGGGAAATTGGCGACAAAAAAGTACAGGAAATAAAAAAGTATTTTTCTCTTGTTCACCGGCCTTTTCGGATGAAAATGGAGTTATTGAGCGCTTTTCGGTCAATCATCTGGCAGAATGAACCGTTCTTGTCAAGAGTGCTGGTGTTAAATGACGCTTTTGAAGAAATTTATGGACAGACTCATAGCCCCTTGATTTTTTTTGACGAGACCAGTCTGGCCTGGAAATTGAATGATATTCCAAGCGTGGATTTGGTAAACAAGTTTTATTCAAGAATAAGCAGGGATCAAGAAAAAAATATAAAAAAGGAAATTCAATAACCTATGCCGAGCGACATCTTACTGCCAATCTACGATTACGCTTCCACCGCGCCCGCGAAGACGCTGGACGCTTTGTCAACGCTCGTCGGGGAGAAGACGCGCGTTTTGGGTTTGGGTATTTCGGCCGCAACTAAAATTTTAGCGCACGCCGAAAAAATTGTCAGTGAATTCCGAACAAAAGATCAAAGCAAAATTTTGACTCAACTTGATCTGGCCACGCTTGGTTATCTGGACAAAGAAATCGTGGAAGCGTTTATTCAAGACCCGGGCAATTCTGAGATCAGAAATATCCTTACCGTCAAATTGCTGTTTGTTTCGGCCGCTACCGGTTTGTTGGACGAGGCGGAGATCTTCTCGCCGGACGAGTTGGAAAAAATGGATCAAGCGGATAATTTGTCCGATTTATCTCTTGATGAAGATTTATTTCAGAAAATTTCCTATGCCAAAACCGTTCGTTATATCATGGTTGCCGATGATGGTGTTGATTATCTGACCCATCTGCGGCGACAGGTGGCGACCGCTTATTACGACCAATCCCAAATGACCTATGATTGGGAAGGGGCTTTCTTGTATGGCCTGATTCTTCGCGCGGCCTGGTCGGTATTTCATTTATTCAGCACCGAAGACCGGCAATTGCTTTTGGAAAGCAGTATTTATTGTGGAATTGTAAGCGGGACTCCTTTGGCCGCCATATTGAGTGTATTTTTTTCCACCCGCATCCCACGAGATGAACGGGAAAGGCTAGATTATATTCAATTTTATTGGAATTTCGCCAATGGCAACCAGGAAATTGTGCCGTTGAATATCGCTGAAGTGAAGGGAAAAAAATTAAATGAAATCGTTTTGAACTATATCGCCGCCGCTAGAACCGATTCGGTGGATGGTTTCGCCCAGAAAAAATTCATTGACGATTTGTACCTCGACCAGCCCGGGCGCGATCCGTACGGCCGCTGGCTGCGCGAAGCGACGGCGGTGATTTTGCACCTGAAAAAAGGCGATTGGATTCCGGAAGTAAAAAGTTAATGTCAATTTATATGGCGGGAGGAGTAAATGAAGCGACTATTTTGGTAAAAAAAGCCGACGGCACCACCGCGCGCATGTCTCTTGCCGACATAAAAAAAATGAAAGAGCAAAAGTCCGTTCAGCCGATAATCGCGCCCGCCAAACCGAGTGCGGTTCAAAATATCAAATCGGCAACGCCGCCACTTGCTTCTCCGCCACCCGAAGCGAAAAATTTGCCGGAAGCGCCAGTGTCAAAGCCGGTGCCTCTGCCTGCCGGAACGCGACCGGCGCCAGATGACGCAATCACCGCCGTCGCCAAAAAAATAATCAAGGATTCCGGAGTGAATATCACGCCGGAATTATTTTCCCGCGCTTTGTCTCTCGTCAATTCCCGTTTGCGCGGTATCCGCGACGAGAATCAATTTTTGGCTTACGCGATCCGCCCGGGTGCCGCCGGCGGTCTTGGTTTGGATGAAACGGTGGCCGACAGACTGGCGAGATCCGCGAGCGATTACCTGAAAAACAATACGGTAAAAATTCCGAAGCCCGCGCCGTTGCCGGCGCCAAAAAAAATTTTCGGTCGGCCATTGACCGGTTTGCCGATGGTGAATACCGGAAGTCGCGCCCTCGCCACTTCCACCCCGGTAACCGATATTTTTTTGGACGAGGCCAAAGCCCGATCTCAAAAAATTTCCGTTCCATCGGCACCATCGGTTCCCGCCAGGCTCGTCGGACCGGTAGCGGCCGTCAAAATCAAATTGCCGGCCGATTATGATTTTGCGAGCGAGATGGCGGCGCGGCATTCGCCAAAGACCAACGAACTGATTAGAGATATTCAGGAATCACCGAAACCGTCTGAAGGAAAATTCGCCGGGCCGGCCGATGAAATGAAAAAATTCAATTTGCGGGACTGGCGGCGGCTCGGGCATCGTCCGGTTGATTGCGCCGAAATCATTTTGAATAAATTCCAAGGCTGGAAAGAAGAGTCGTATATGCTTTACCTCGCCTGTCGTCAGGCTTGGACGCAAAGTCCTCTGCTCGCCGAATATCGCGATATTTTGTCGCGATCAATCAACACCAATCAGACCGTGTCCGGCATCATTATCGGTTTGCGCGGCAAAGATTCATTGACTTACGAAGAATTTTTGGAGATTACGAAATTGAACGCCCGACTGGAAATGTGATATACTGCAGGAATTACAAATTATTTATCCGTCCGTAGCTTTAGCGAAGGCGGACGAATTGACGATATTAGTTGTAAACGTACATCATGTCATTGCGAGGAGAGAACGCAGTGAGCGACGTGGCAATCCCATTGTACAATTAAATAAACTATGGGATTGCCACGTCGCTTCGCTCCTCGCAATGACGTGGAAATTCGCCCGCCTTCGCTTTTGCTATGGCGGATAAAATAATTTTCTTCGGCCGTCCGTAGTCCCGACTTAGTCGGAATGAAGGTGGTTAATTCGTAATTGAACCTGTGCAACAATTCGTCGTCCCGCAATTTATTGAAGTGGAGGACAAGATATTCGGTCCCATCACCACTCGGCAGTTTTTGATTATGCTGGTGGCCGGCACGATTGTTTTTTTGGCGTATCGCTTCGCAGATTTCACACTTTTTATTTTTCTGGCTGTTTTTGTCGGCGGGTTTTCATTGATTTTGGCTTTCGTCAAGGTGCATGGTCAGACTTTTCATTATTTTTTGTTGAATATCTTTCAGAACATCAAAAAACCGTCGTTGAGAATTTGGAAAAAGGGATATGGCAAAGACGAATTGAATTATTTTCGTCTTAACGATAACGAAATCGCCAAGGTAGCGGTGATCGCGCCGACCACTATCAAAAAAGAACGGATTCGCGATTTGGCTTTGTTGGTTAATACCGGTGGATTTTACCGACCGGAGGAGGATGTATGACAATTAATAATTAATAATTAAAAATTACGAATTAAAATTACGAATGTTGTTGTCCGTCATTGCGAGGAGTGAGCGAAGCG
>JBBTQT010000148.1:0-17200 GCA_038065575.1 Patescibacteria group bacterium | reverse complement strand
GATTGCCGCGTCGCTTCGCTCCTCGCAATGACGTATGCGGCGCTGTCATTACCGGCTTCGCGGTAATGACAGCTGGGTGTAAGAATTGCAACAGATTTTATACTTTGTATGAAAAATAAAAAAGCGCAAAACAAAAAAAAAGGTCTCGCTTCCTCCCAACAGCATTTGCCGATCGCGGAAATTAAGGAAGGAGTGGCGGTGATAAGGGACGGCACGCTCCGTTCGGTCTTGTTGGTTTCCAGCATCAATTTCGCGCTCAAATCCGAGGATGAACAGAACGCCATTATTTCGTCTTATGTCGGATTCTTGAATTCCATTGATTTTCCGGTGCAGGTGGTGATTCAATCGCGACGGTTGCAAATCAAACCCTATTTATCAAAACTTTTGGCGATGGAAAAGGGGCAGACCAATGAATTGCTCCGCGTTCAGACGGCTGATTACCGCTCTTTCGTGGAGGAATTGGTGGCTATGGGGCAAATTATGACCAAAAGATATTATGTGATCGTGCCTTATGATCCGCTTTCCAACCGCAAGAAAAGTTTTTGGGCGCGTTTCAAAGAAATTTTGAAGCCAGCTATGACCATGCGCTTGAAAGACGAGAGATTTCAGAAAAGAAAAGAGGATTTGGATATTCGGGTGAGACAGGTGATTGGCGGCCTTAACGGTATCGGTTTGACCGCGGTACAGCTTGATACCCAGGCTTTGATAGAATTGTATTATAATTCATATAATCCGGATATCGCGTTCGCGGAAACGCTCGGCTCCGTGGATCAAATTCAAGTGGAACAACCCGCCTGATTATGCCTTTTAAGCCAATTTCACAATCCAACAAACTTACCGCTTCTTTCAAAGGTTCCAACAAGGGAAAAAAGAAGACGGAAGAAGAATTGATTTCTCTCGAGGAGGAACGGGTTTATCGCGAGGGCACGGTGGCCATTCGCGATTTAATCGCTCCCTCCGCTTTTCGGGTGGAATCGAGCTTTGTTCAGCTGGGCAATACTTTTTTGCGCACGATTTTCGTGATTACTTATCCGCGCTATATCGGCGTGGGTTGGAGCGCGCCGATTCTCAATCTGAATTTGACGATGGATATTGCTATGTTTTTCTATCCGGTCAATTCTGCCATAATTTTGAAACAGTTGAAAAAGAAAGTGGGCGCATTGCAGGCGCAGTTGAGCGCGGACGCGGAAAAAGGCGCGGCCCGCGATCCTCTGCGCGAAACGGCTCTGCGCGATATTGAACAGTTGCGCGATGATATCACCCAAGGGGTGGAGCATTTTTTCCAGTTCGCGTTTTATGTGACGCTTTACAGTCAAGATCGTAAGGAATTGGATAGATTGTCCGAGGATTTGGAAAATATTTTCGGTTCCAAATTGATTTACAGTAAAGATGTGCTCTATCAGGCGGAGCAGGGATTCACCTCCACATTACCGCTCGGAATTGATGAACTGTCCATTTATTTCAACATGAATTCTTCACCGATCGCGGCCTCATTTCCTTTTATGTCATCGGAATTGACGAGCGACGACGGTATTTTGTACGGTATCAATCGGCACAACAACAGTTTGATTTTGTTTGACAGATTTTCTTTACAGAACGCCAACATGGTGGTCTTCGCCACCTCCGGCGCGGGCAAATCTTACGCGGTGAAATTGGAAGTCCTGCGCAGCATGATGATGGGCACGGATGTGATAGTCATCGATCCGGAAATGGAATACGCGCATTTATGCGAGGCGGTCGGTGGCACTTACATCAATATTTCTCTCGCGAGCGAAAGCAAGGTCAATCCGTTTGATCTGCCCCGTCCGGTCGGCCAGCAGATTTCTACCGAGGATATCATCCGGAGCGCGGTTATTACTTTGAAGGGTTTGCTTCGAATTATGTTCGGCAGTTTGTCGGCGCAGGAGGATTCCATTTTGGACAGAGCTTTGCTTGAAACTTACGCCAAAAAGGATATCACCCCGACCGCCGATTTAACCACGGTCGAGCCGCCGATTATGCAGGATTTATTGGACATTTTGGAAGGTATGGACGGCGCTGATCAACTGGTCTTGAAATTGCAAAAATATACGGACGGCACTTTTTCCGGATTATTTAATTCTCCGACCAATGTCAATACCGCTAACCAGCTCGTGATATTCAGCGTGCGCGATCTGGAAGACGAACTTCGACCGATGGCCATTTACACTTTGGTGAATTACATCTGGAATATCGTCCGTTCCGAACAGAAGAAACGGCTTCTCATCATTGACGAGGCTTGGTGGCTTATGACTCACGAGGACAGCGCCAAATTCATCTTCGCCCTGGTGAAACGATGTCGCAAATATTATCTCGGCGTGTCCACCATTACTCAGGATGTAAATGATTTTTTGCGTTCGCCATACGGTCAGGCGATCGTGACCAACTCCGCTTTGCAGCTTTTATTGCGCCAGTCGCCGGCGTCAATTGAAATGATTCAGAAAGTGTTCATGCTTACCGAAGGCGAAAAATATCTATTGTTGGAAGGCTCGGTCGGAGAAGGCATATTTTTTGCCGGCAACAAACACGCCGCCATCAAGGTGGTCGCTTCTTACACCGAAGATCAATTGATAACCTCCGATCCGAAGCAGTTGTTGGAAATAGAAAAAGCCAAAAAAGAATACGAAGAAGAGATGATGAGAAAAGGTGGGTAATTCTTAATTCGTAATTGATATGATGTTAACATTGCGTCAAAGAATATTTTTGATTATCGGAGCGATTATGGCCGTTTTGGCGATAATTTTGAGCGCCGGTTATTTTTTTACCGCGCGTAAATCGGCGACCGCGCCGGCAACCGAAGAGTCGGCAGAAGCCGAGGTCACTCCGGCGGTAAAGTCCGCGCCTTCGGTCAACGGCAATGGCGTGACTATCAAGTCGCCGCCGGTTTCTTCGCCGGCCGGTGCGAACGATGTTTACTTCCGTCAGCTGGCCACGGTTTTCGTGGAAAGATTTTCCAGTTATTCCAACCAGAATGACAACAAGCACATCGCGGATTCATTGATATTGGCCACACCCTCAATGCGAGCCTGGATGGAGCGTCAGGCTTTAACTCAAAGCGCGGAATTTGCAGGTGTAACCACGAAGGTTGTAAGCGCCACCTCGCAAACCAAAGACAAGGATAAAGCGGTGATCTCGTTCCGCGCCCAGCAAGTGGTGGAGAATAAAACCGCCGCGGAAAATGTTGTCCGAAAAGAAATTATTCAGCGATCGGGGAGAGTGGAACTCGTGAAGGTCGGATCGGATTGGCTGGTTAACGGGCTGTGGTGGGAGTGAATGACGGAATTACCCGCCTTCGTCCCGACTTAGTCGGGACTACGGACGGGCAAGGCAAATTAAAAATTACGAATTACGAATATCATCCGTCGGTGTCGCGTTCAGAATGGCCTGTATGATATGCTAGGTATTCAAAAAGTATTTCTGAATTATTTCAAAGATGCTGTTTTTCCATTATTTTGTGTCGGCTGCGGGGCGGAGGGGAGGATAATTTGTAATTCTTGTTTTGAAAATATCAATTCTTCCGGCGTTTTGGCTTGTCCGGTTTGTCATCGGGCCCGCGACGGAGGTTGGGTCTGCGTCGGTTGTCGACCAGAATCAATTCTTGATCGCCAGATCGCGATTGCCGAATACTCTGAATCCGGCTCGGCGGGTCGGATTTTGCGTGCCTTTAAGTATGAGTATATTGAAGACGCGAAAGAAAGAATCCTTGCGCTCGTCAATGATTTTGTGAGCAATAATCGCGGTTTATTCTCCAAAGTTGAGGCGATTGTTCCGGTGCCGCTCCATCCGCGCCGTCAGGCCGAGAGGGGATTTAATCAAGCGGAAGTTATCGCCGACCGATTGGCCGCCTTGCTCGGTATCCCGAAATTATTATGTCTCGCGCGAACCGTTTACACCGTTCAACAGGCGAAGTTGAAATTGGCGGAAAGAAAAAATAATATGGAGAACGCTTTTGAATTTATCGGGAGCGCGTTTGGCAGGATGAACAGAGTTTTGTTGGTTGACGATATTTACACGACCGGCAGTACCATGCGGGAATGCGCGCGCGTTTTGAAGAGTAACGGCGCGGGAAAAGTAGCGGGATTCACAATCGCGCGAGGGTGATCTCCACCATTGACTTTGCCTTGGTAAAAGGGTATAATCCGACCCGTGCATAAGCACACATGGAGAGATGGCTGAGCGGTTGAAGGCGGCGGTCTTGAAAACCGTTGAAGATGAAAGTCTTCCGTGAGTTCGAATCTCACTCTCTCCGCCTTCGCCCGCCGTAGCCCGAAGGGCGAAGGCGGGCACGGTGCATTATCTATCAACATCATTTAGTTAACTGTCCACCGAGGGCTACGGCGGACAAAGTCCGCTGTAAGGTGAGGCAAGCATTTTTTATATTAACACTATGTACTTCGTGTACATACTAAAATGCCGGGAAAATTACATCTATACAGGTTGTACGCAAAATATAAAAGAAAGAATGCAAAGGCATAAAAATGGGCATGTACCGGCTACAAAAAATCAAAGGCCGATAAAATTAATATGTTGTGTAATCTTCCCTGATAAATATCAAGCATATGCATTTGAAAAATATTTAAAAACCGGATCAGGCAGAGCATTTTCACAAAAACATCTATATAAATAATAAATGGAGAGGTGTCAGAGTGGCCTATCGTACAGCTTTGCTAAAGCTGCATACCGCAAGGTATCGGGAGTTCGAATCTCCCCCTCTCCGCATCCAAAAACAGTGCTAGTCTTTGTGCAATTTTTTAGTTAAATTATTCTACTTTATAACCAATTATGAAATAATTAAACAAAGTTGTTAAAATCTATTTTGAAAAATATGTCAAAAAACATAAAAAATAAATCGATAGCTATTTTTGAAAATGAACCAGTCCGTCGTATTTGGTCAAAAAAGAATGAGAAGTGGTATTTCAGCGTGGTTGATATTATTCGCGTCTTAGTTCAAAATGATCGTCCTAGGAAATACTGGGATGATTTGAAAAGAAAATTGAAATCCGAAGGGAGTCAGTTGTCCGAAAAAATCGGACAACTGAAATTCATGTCTAAAGATGGCAAATATTACACATCAGATGCGGCTGATGTAGAGGTTATATTGAGAATTGTTCAAAGCATACCATCCCCCAAGGCTGAACCATTTAAACTGTGGCTCGCTAAAGTTGGTTATGAACGATTGCGTGAAACGGTCGATCCGGAAATCGCTGTGAATCGGGCGCGAAAACACTGGCAAACATTAGGCCGTTCAGAAAAATGGATTGAGCAACGCATGCGTGGACAGGAAATAAGAAATAAATTGACTGATTATTGGGCGACCCATGAAGTGACTGAACAGGAAGAATATGCGATATTAACCGATATTATCCATAAAGAATGGAGTGGTATATCTGTTAAAAAACATAAAGAAATTAAAAAATTGAAAGGTCATAATCTGCGTGATAACATGACAGAGGCGGAATTGATTTTTACATCATTGGCCGAACTCACGACTAGAAATGTGGCTGAAAAGGATTTAGCCATAGGATTGGACAAAAACTCTATTTCTGCAATTAAGGGTGGACGATATGCCGGCAAAGCAAGAAGTGGCTTTGAAAAATTGACCGGCAAAAAAGTAGTTTCAGACAATAATTTTCTTCCACCAATTAAAAAAATTAGGAAGTTGAAATAACAAAAATAAATGTTTCGTGATGATACCGGAAAGCCTCTACTACGAGAATATCACGGAAAGTCTGGTTGATGGCGCGTTCGCGGATAGTAGAGCGGTAGAGCGATCCGACTACGCGCTGAAAGTATTGCTTGAGTACGCGAAAGCGCTTGTCGCCGTTCGTAAAAGCGGGATCATTGATTACCAGAAATTTTCAAATGGGCTTTGAGATAATTTGCCGCTATGGATACAATCAGAAGAGAAAAAATTGATCATCTTGAATCACCGGAATATCAGATGACTCGCAGCAAGGAAAGTCAGGAAAATACTGTCAGAAAATTTCATATTTTTGGCGCCAGGCGGATTGAATATCTAGACTCGCTACGCGGAAGGTACCCCTTTGTTGATACAAGCGAAAGTGAGAAAGGCTATCTGGCCGGTTTGCGCGAGGATTGGCATGGATAATTTGAATTTAATCTAATAATTCCTCGCAGCTTGCTACGGGGTAATTCATTTAAATTACAGATATGTTCAAACAAGAGCCGGGCTCTCCCAGAGAGGAAATTCAAGAAACTCATGAAATTATGAAACGACCGGAATACGCTCAAGCCTGTAATAATACCAAACATGGCGGGGATCTGATTGGAGAACTCCTGAAATTAGGCGTGCCGGAATTGGAGGTTAAATCATTCGCGCTTGTCTGTTTGGAAAAAAATATCAGAGCGGGTTATGGGTTGGGGACTGTGCGTAGCATCGCCAGACAAGGAGGAGTGATAACCGAAGCGGAAGTCGATAAACTTTTTGAAGAAATAAAAACCAGAATGTCGACGGAGACACCGACCGAAACCGCCGAAGAAAAAGCGCGAAGAGAGGCTGAAGAGCTGGCGGAAATGTTAAAATTATATGAATGAAGAAATACATCGGTTTTATAAATGAAAGCAGGCACTCTATTATTTTTTTCAACATACTATGGACACTTCTCTACTCTACACCATCTTCGGTTCAATTTTCCTGATTGGCTATTTTTTTATCGTTTTGGAGCATAAAAGTCATATCAACAAAAGCGGGATCGCGATTATAATCGGGGCGACACTGTGGCTGTTGGCATCGGTTTTCAGTCATGAAAAAGAAGAGATTGGGCTCGCCATCGCGGAAAACGGCTCGGAGATATTCGCCGTGGTGGTATTCCTGCTTTCCGCCATGACCATTGTGGAAATTTTGGTGCATTACCGGTTTTTTGATTGGATACGCGAACAAATAGTTAGGAGAGAAATTTCACAGACCAAACTTTTTTGGCTTTTGGGAGCCTTGACTTTTGTGTTATCCGCTTTTTTGGATAATCTCACGACCACCTTAATCATGATTCAGATTGGCAGAAAAATATACAAGCATCAAGAAAATTTTTTGATTTTCACCGCGAATACCATTATTGCCGCGAACGCGGGAGGCGCCGCCAGTCCGATCGGAGATGTAACCACGATTATGCTTTGGTTGGCGGGTAAATTTAACGCACTCCAGATTATAGCCGTCGGAACCATTCCCGCGATCGTAACTTGGGTGATACCTCAATATCTAATGGGAAGGAAAATTGTTCAGCACGAAGAGGCCGAAAAAGCACATAGCGAATTTGATATCGTGGATGAGGAGAAAGTAAAACCGATTTGGTCGGTGATTATTATCGGGATGTGTTCTTTTCTGTTGCCGGTGATTTTCAATCTGATCAACTTGCCGCCATTTTTGGGATTGTTGCTCGGAGTTGGAATTTTGTGGACGTTCATTGATCTGAAATCAAGGGGCGGACATGAACATTTCGCGACAGGCAAAGTCGTGAATATCGTTCAAAAAACAGACATTGCCACTCTAAAATTTTTCATCGGCATTTTGCTCGCGGTGGGAGCATTGTCGCATATTGGCCTACTTAAGGAATTGAATGATTTCATTTTTGGCCTTGAGATTAATACACAAAGGCTCATAATCGGAAACATCATTCTCGGTCTGATTTCCGCGGTGTTGGATAATGTACCACTGGTCGCGGCGGCGATAAAAATGTTCGCGGACGGAATTGATCCGTCGCTGTGGGTGCTCTTGGCAATTACCGCCGGAACCGGAGGATCAATTTTGTTGATCGGGTCGGCCGCCGGAGTGGCGGCCATGGGTCAGGTCAAAGAGTTGAATTTTATGTATTATTTGAAAAAGGCGTCATTGCCGGCCTTGCTCGGATATTTTGGGGGCGTGGGCATGTGGTTGATCATGTATTTATTTCGCTGATTCGCGCAACGGCTAAAATCAGTCAACCGGTTTAAAATTCAAAATTAATCCGATTTGTCCTCCCCGAAAAATTTTGCTATACTGTGCAAATATGGATAATTTTGAAGGAAAAAATGACAGCTCGGTTTTGGGAATCAGATTAGACGCGCCTTCTCCGGAAAATTATCGGCCGTCGTTCGTGCCGGACAATGATAATTCCGCTCTCTGGGATGATAACGCCGTCGCAGAAGGTAAGCTGGCGGTGGATGTGTCCGAGACCGAAAAAGACGTGATTGTCGTGTCCGCCATCGCCGGTGCCTCGCTTGACAAAATAGAAATTCATCTCCATAATGATCTCCTGACCATTCGCGGAGAGAGGTATAATCCTTTGAATGAAATCGGGGTAAGCGGGTTTTTTTATCAGGAATGTTTTTGGGGTAATTTTTCTCGGTCGGTGGTTCTGCCGGTGGAGACGCGGGCGGAATTGGCCAGAGCCGAATATAAAAATGGCATTTTATGCGTAATTATTCCCAAAAGAAAAGCGGATACGCGGATTCCGGTGCTTATTGTTGAGGATTGATTATTTTTATGCCCGATATTCTTGAAGAGCAAAATTTGCTTGCGGAAAAATTATTGCCAAAGAAAAAAAACGCGAAGCGCGGAAAAATCGTTGTTATAATTGCGAGCGCGCTGTTTTTGTTTTTTGCGACCGGCGGGGCGTTGGCTTATGCCGGTAAAAATTATCAGGAACGGGTTTTGCCCGGAGTTATGCTTGGCTCAGCGCCAATGGGCGGAATGACCAAAAACGAAGTGAAGGAATTCATTGCCGGCATGTATAACAAGCTTGGCAACGGGGGAGTGGCCATCAAAGTGAATACGGCGCGGGACGGCGTAAAAAATATCCGGGTTTTTCCTTTGTCAAAAAATAAAGATCAGCCATCTCTCGTGGCGCTCAATATTGAGGCGGAAGCCGACAGACTTGTCCGATTGGGTAAAACCGGCAATATCTTTCGCGACGGTTTGGCGGTGGCGCGCGGGCGGTTGGACGGCAGGCGGGTAAGCCTCGCTTCGGTTTATGTCAACGAGGAGGAGGTTATTAAGGAAATAAAAAAGCAAGTCGGCGCTTATCAGTCGGAGGCGGTGAACGCCGGGTTGAAAATTCATTCCATCAGTCCATTGTCGTTCGCGATTACCACCTCTTCGCCCGGGATTGTTTATGATTACTCCAATTTGGCCGAGCGCGTCGTGGATTCTTGGTCAAATCTGGAATCCGGAGAAGTGGTGATCAATTCCCGAACGGAAAGTCCCCTCATTACGGAAGACGATGTCCGGCCTTTGATCGTCAAATTGTCAAATATTTTCGCGTCCGGCGGGTTGACGCTCGCTTACGATGACGCCGATACCAAGAGAAAACACCAATGGACGATCACCGCGCGGAATATCGGTGATTGGCTCGCGCCGGTTCGCGAGAATGGTGTCGTGGTTTTGGGATTGGATAAAAAAGCGTTGGATGATTATCTGGAACAAAAAGTGCTGCCGACCGTTGCCGTGCCGCCCGCGAACGCCAGGTTCGTTTTGAATGAGGAAAAAACCAAGACCGTGGAATTCACGCCGTCCCACGCCGGAGTGGATGTGGATAAAGAAAAATTGGCGTTGTTTTTGAATGATATTCTAAACGAAAGATTGGTATCCGGCAGTAGCGCCACCACGACCGTAGCCATACCGATCGCCACGGTAGAAGCGCGGATCAAAACCGGCGATGCCAATGATCTCGGCATCAGCGAGGTTCTGGGAGTGGGTTATTCCAATTTTTCCGGCAGTCCGAAAAATCGGATTTTGAATATCAAAAACGCGGTTAAGAATAAATTGCACGGCATTCTGATCGCGCCCGATCAGGAATTTTCTTTGGTAAATACTTTGAAGCCGTTTACGACTGAGGCCGGTTATTTGCCCGAGCTGGTGATCATCGGCAATCGCATCAAACCGGAGATCGCCGGCGGACTTTGCCAGATCGGCACCACCATGTTCCGCACAGTGATGAATTCCGCCCTTCCCGTTACCGCTCGCACCAATCATGGTCTCGTTATTTCCTATTATAATGATCCGCGTAACGGCAATCCGGGGACAGACGCCACCATTTACGAGCCGTGGCCGGATTTCAAATTCAAAAATGACACCGGCCGCCATTTGTTAATTACGACCGACATGAATACCGCGAACGGCGAATTGTATTTCACTTTGTGGGGGACGAGCGACGGCCGAAAAGGATCATATACCGCGCCGAAAGTATCCGCTTGGATTCCGGCGGGACCGGCGCAAACAATTGAAACCGCCACATTGCCGCCCGGGAAAAAAGAATGCCAGACCATTCATAATGGAGCCGTAGCCTCATTCACCTATACCCGCGAATTCGCCAATGGCGAAAAGAAAGATGAAGTGTTCAAAAGTGTTTATCGCGCCGTGCCGGCAATTTGCTTCGTGGGGAAATCCGAACCCGCGTCCTGCGATCCGGCAACTGATCCGAACGGCTGCGTCGCGCCGAACGCCACCGTTCCGACCGCCATCACTCCGAACGGAGAAACGCCAATCACGGAGACCGCTCCCGCGCCGGAGACCGCGAGCCAGCCACTAGTGGTTGAATAATTTTTTTCAAAATTCAAAATCAGAACAGGGACTTTATTTGTCCTATTTTTTTGGCTTAAATTAGCCATTTTTTGTTAATCCACAGTTATCCCCTTGACAAATGATTGGAAATGGAGTATTATATGCCGTTGCATTGTTCTTAACCGAATTATCGTCAACAAACAGGATGTAGTCGTTCTATCAGAATAAGATAAAAAGATTTTGAATATAGAAGACGTGTTTATTTGCTTGTAAAATAAATATTCTCCTGTATCCACGACAAGCATGGAGGTATGTAATAGGGAAGCGCAGGCCACGGCTCGCCTTTGCCTAAGACATACCTTCTTGGATGCAGGTAGGAATTATCCTAACCAAAAAACGCCCCGATATATTCGGGGCGTTTTGCTATCCAAAATTTTTCTTACTCGTCTGAGTATTTAATTTAATTATTTTATCACCTTATCCACGATGCCATAGGCCACGGCTTCGTCCGGATCCAAGAAATAATCTCGGTCGGAATCTTCTTCAATTTTTTTGAGCGGCTGGCCGGTGTGATCGGAGAGAATGTGATTAAGCCGGTCGCGTACTTTCAAAATTCTTTCGGCGTGAATTTTGATGTCGGAGGCTTGGCCCTGCATGCCGCCCATCACTTGGTGGATCATCACTTCGCTATTTGACAGGCAGAATCTTTTGTCTTTTTTGCCGGCGGCGAGGATCACTGACGCCATGCTGGCGGCCAGGCCGACGCAAATGGTGGAAACATCGGATTTGATATATTGCATGGTGTCGTAGATGGCGAGGCCGGCGCTCACCGATCCGCCCGGCGAATTGATGTAAAGTTTAATGTCTTTTTCCGCGTCTTGATTATCCAAGAAAAGCAACTGGGCGATGATGCTGTTCGCCACATGGTCGTCAATTCCCGTGCCGATGAAAATAATCCGGTCTTTGAGCAGACGGGAATAAATATCATAGGCGCGTTCGCCGTAGGAGGTTTTTTCAATGACGGTGGGGATGAGGAATTGGGCGGTGGTAGTTTCCATAGTTTTTTTATTTGTTATTAGTTTTTAGTATAACACGAAAGGGTTGGTTTGTTAAGGAGATTAAGATAATTACAAATTAATTGACTTACCAACGGCCGCGAAAATAATTTCGAACGCGCTCTCCGCGGAGACGGCTTCCAAGGAAAATCCGGCGGCCTTGATGTGTCCGCCGCCGTCAAACAGTTTGGCGATCTCGGCCACATTGTAATCCGGCCGGGTGGTGCGCAAACTCGCTTTGAAAACGCCGTCCTTTTTTTCTTTGAGCACCATGGCGGCCACTCCTTCGCTCAAAAAATTCAGCAGATTGGCAACGCCCTCCACTTCTTCCTCCAATACGCTATAATTTTTCAAGTCGGCTTGGGTGAAATAGGTGTAGGCGATATCGGTTTCGGGATGAATCCGCAATCGGCCGAGAATCGCGCCAAGCAATTTCAAGGCGTTGATCGGCTTGTCAAACAGCAGGTATTCCTTGATAATTTTTATATCCGCTCTTTTTTTCATCAGTTCACCGGCAATCGCCATGGACGATTTGGTGGTGCCGCCGTTACTGAACATATCAGTATCGGTGATAATTCCCGTCAGGAGGCCGGTGGCCATTTCATCGTTTACTTCAATTTTATTGGCAATGAAAAATCCGTAAAGCACTTCGGCGGTGGATGAGGCGGTCGGCACGACCAGATTGAGGTCGCCATAGCGGGCGTTGGTGGCATGGTGATCAATATTTACAAGCAGTGGCTTGGTTTTCAGGCCGGTCAGTTTTTCCTCAATGCCGGCGTAAGCGGTATTGCTGGAATCCAAGACGATCACCAGGTTGTAAGCATTGTCCCAAATGACGGGGTCGTTCCGGACGACCGAGGCGCTCGGCAAAAAACCGTATTGTTTGGGTACGGGCGAGGCGCAGTAAAGCCTGTGTCGTTTGCCGATTCTACTTAGGAATGTGGCCATGGCCGAGGCCGATCCCAGAGTATCGCCATCCGGGTTTTGATGAGATACGACCAAAATATCATCCGTGTTCAGGATGGTTTCATGAATTTTCCGGGCTTCGTGGGTGTGTCTCGACATATACTTGATAGATCGCAATTTACCGTATAAGAACTGATCATTGTACTGTTATTGCGCGCGGTTGTCAAGAGTGGTATAATTTTGGTTGCTTGCGTCCCGGAGAGGCGGAATCCGGTTTTTGTTAAGGAATAAGCGGTCGTATTTTGGTATGTATTTGAAGAAATTGGAAATATCCGGTTTTAAGTCATTTGCCGAATCCACTGTCCTCGAATTTCCCGCGCCGGAGCGAGGGAGATTTAGCATTACCGGCGTGGTCGGTCCGAACGGCAGTGGCAAAAGCAATATCGTGGATGCCTTGCGCTGGGTTCTCGGCGAACAAAGCCTGAAGATGTTGCGTGGTCGGAAAAGCGAGGATGTGATTTTTGCCGGTTCCGAGGGTAAAGGCAAAATGAGCCTGTCCGCGGTAACCATTACCCTGAATAATTCCGATCAACGCGCGCCGGTGGATTATGAAGATCTGGTGATTACCCGCCGTCTTTATCGCACCGGAGAAAGCGAATACAGTTTGAACGGCTCGCCCGTGCGTCTTTTGGATTTGCAACTTCTCTTGGCGCAAGCTCAATTCGGCCAAGGTTCTTACAGTATCATCGGGCAGGGGACGATTGACCGATTATTATTGCAAACGCCGGCCGAGCGGAAAATTTTTTTTGACGAAGCCGTCGGCATCAAAGAATTTCAATTGAAACGACATCACGCTTATTTGAAATTACTGCGGACCAAAGAAAATATCGGACAGGCCGAAGTTTTGGTTTCGGAAATAGAACCGCATTTGAAAAATTTGCGTCGTCAAGTGAAGAAATTGGAGACTCGCCAAGAAGTGGAACTGGCTTTGCGCGAAGTGGAGACGGCCTATTATGCCGCTTGTCTTCATAACATTTCCGGTCAGGCGACCGAATTGAAAAATCAGCTTACCGTTCATGAGGGTGAATACAACACTACCCATGGCAAATTGGCCGCTATCCAAAATGAATTGGCCACGATGGCGCGCGTTTCCGGCTCGGAGGATTTTCAATTATTGCAAAAAGAGTATCAGGATCGCGTGGAAGAAAAATCCGATTACGAAAGAGAGAAGGCGATTATCGGTGGGAGATTACAAATGGAACATTCCAAAGCCGGCAATAATAACATCGCCTGGCTGGAAAGCAAAGCGGAGGATTTGCGGATTCAGATAACAAAATTGCGCGCCGCGATTGACAGTCATTTGCCGGAGTTGAGCGTCAAAGAAGAAAAAAGCAAAAAAATTCGGAACGAGATCGCCGCGCTGGAACAAAAAAGACTGGAGAAGCTCGCGCGCCGCGCCACGGTGGAAAAAAAGATTTTTGATTCGGAGCAAATATCTGACGAAATACCGCACGGCGGGTTGCGTTCGGTGGAAGCGATTTTGAAAAGAAAAAACGAATTTGGCGGTTTTGTCTACGGACTGGTGGCCGAGCTTGGCCGGGTGGATGAGAAAGTGAAGGTGGCCTTGGAAGTGGCGGCCGGCGCGCACTTATCTTCCATTGTCGTGGAAAATGACCGCGTGGCGGAAGAGTGCATTCGTTTTTTGAAAGAAAATCAGCTGGGGGTGGCGACCTTTTTGCCTTTGAATAAAATCCGGCCGCGGCCGATCGCGACAGACATCAATGGTTTGGTGCGCGAGTCCGGAGTTTGCGGTTTGGCGGTTGATTTGGTGAAATTTGACCCGAAATTTGAATCGGTCTTTTCTTATGTGCTCGGGTCAACGATGGTGGTGGATTCCATCGCCGTTGCGCGGCGAGTGGGTATCGGCCGGGTGCGTCTCGTGACCCTTGATGGCGACTTGCTGGAAATGAGCGGTTCAATGAAAGGTGGATACCGCCGGCGTAATCCTTATTCTTTGCAATTTTCTTCGGACGGTCATAATAATTTGTTTAATCACACGCTTGACGAATTCAAGGCGGAAGCGGAGAATATCCGTCTTGAAATTCAGGCGCTGGAAGAAACCGGCCGCCAAAAACAAAATGAATCGCTCGTCGCCCAATCGGAGGAGAATTTTTCGCGAGAAAAAATAAATTCTTTGAAAGAACAAGAACGCGAAAAAAGCAAAGAAATATCGGTTTTGGATGCTGAATTGGCGCTGTATAATTTGGATCCGGCCAAGTATGGCGAATTGATGAAATCTTTGGCCGCGGAGCAGAAGGATTTGGAACGCAAAATTCTTGAAGCGGAAAAAGCGGTGGTCGCGGCCGCGCGCGCTATCTCCCGTTTTCAGCAAATTGAAGACGAGAAAAAAAAGCGAGTTTTTCAATTGCAAGACGAGATGCAGGCCGTTCAAGAAGAATTGAATGCCATTGCCGCGACGCGGGGAGAGGCGCAAGTCGCTCTGGCACGCCAGCAAACGAAATTGGAAGATTTGGAAATGGAAGTGTTGAATGAATTGAAAATGCCGGGCGCGAGCGTCGTCAAATTATTCGCGAATTATTTGACGGCCGATGAAATTGAAAACGCCAAGCCGGAAATTGAGAAACTTAAATATAAATTGAGTCTGATCGGCGGCATTGACGAAGAGGTGGTGGGGGAATACGCGGAAACTCAAAAAAAGTTTGATCATATTTTTCAAGATTTGGAAGATTTGAGAAAAGCTTCCAAAGACATGCTCGATTTAATCAGCGAGTTGGACACGGTCATGAGGAAAAAACACGCGACCGCGTTTTCTAAAATAAAAAAGGAATTCAACCGTTATTTTTCTCTGTTGTTTGACGGTGGCAAGGCCGAATTGCTGGAAATTTACGGCACGGAAGACAAGGCAGTTTCGGAAACGGAAGATTCGGATGATTCGGACGCGGAAGATTCAGGCGACGGCGCGAATCCGTCCGCGCCGAAAGAAAAAGAAATTTTAATCGGCATTGATGTGACGGCAAATCCTCCGGGCAAGAAAATAAAAAATATCACGGCGCTTTCCGGCGGCGAGCGGACGCTTACTTCTCTCGCGCTCATTTGCGCGGTCTTGTCCACCAATCCGCCACCGTTCGTTATTTTGGACGAGGTGGAGGCGGCGCTTGACGAATCAAATACTTTGCGTTTTAACCGGATTTTGCGGGAATTGGCAACTCAATCGCAATTCATTATTATCACTCACAATCGCGTTACCATGCACGCCACCGATACCCTCTATGGCGTTACCATGGGACTGGCCGGCGTCAGCAAATTGGTCAGCGTAAAATTGGCCGAATCCGCGGCCGGGGCGTCATCTTGACAAATAAACCGCGGTCGGCTATAATAGCCTGGATTTACGCCGTCCCGTTCAGAACGGGACATCTGAATTAATATCTGGAATTATGCTTACAATCCGATTACAGCGCGTCGGCAAGACCAAAAGGCCCACCTACCGGCTGGTGGTATCCGAAAAAATTCATGATCCGCAATACGGCAGTCTGGAAATTTTGGGTAATTACAATCCGATAGTTATTCCGGCCGAACTAAATTTGAAAGTTGATCGAATAAAGTATTGGATTTCCGTTGGCGCCCAGCCTTCACCGACCGTTCATAATTTGTTGGTCGGCCAAAAAATTATTGAAGGCAAGAAACGAAAGTCCGTCGCCTTATCCGACAAAAGAAGGAAAAAAATCGCCGACAAAAAGGCCAAGTCCGAACCGGCCGTCGCGCCCCAAGCCTGATCATTTCTAAAAACTGTCCCGATTGTGGACAGTTTTTATTTTTTTGTTGACAAAAGCGAGGCTTGTGGTATTCTTATTAAACTGGAATTGCTCCCTGACACCAGGGTAGTTGACAATTCCAGATTTAGTAATTCAGCTAGAAAGATATGGCAGAAATGCATACCGATCAGCAGTTTTTGGAGTACATCGCGCGCGCAATCGTCAATAAGCCGGATGAAGTGAAATCCACGAGAACCGTAGATGAAAGAGGAGTGTTAATCACCTTGGATGTCAATCCCACCGATATCGGTTATGTGATCGGTCGCAGGGGCATGACGGTGCGCGCCATTCGGACATTGCTCCGCGTTGTCGGCGCCAAAAATAACGCCAGCGTCAATTTGAAAATCAACGAACCGGAAGGCGGCCGCCGAATGGAAAGCCGGCCGATGGGTCAGCCTCTGCCCACAACTTCTTCTCCAATGAGCGCTGATGTGGATACGAGCGCGATTGATGATATTGATATTTAGTCCGTTGGCTTTGATTGCCAATGTTGGTTAGACAGTAAAATCTTCCTCCCCGCGTTTCGGAGGAAGATTTTTTTTGCTTGACCGCGCGCAGTTTTTGGTATACAATGATTCTCGTTTCCACTCGGCAATCGGATAAGGGCGGCTAGCTCAGTTGGTTAGAGCGTTACATTGACATTGTAAAGGTCACAGGTTCGAATCCTGTGCCGCCCACGTACTTAGAGGTACGACTCGATTGGGAACCGAGTTGGGGTGTTATTACCCCGCGTGCTTCTAGGCTCTACGGGCTGGCTCGGGAGGCGTTCCTTCCTTCCGAGCCACCTGTTTCTCAACTTGATATTCGCGCCGAAATTTGGTATAGTATCTGCCGTAAAACGGGCGTGTAGCTCAGTTGGTTAGAGCGTTACACTGATAATGTAAAGGTCGAAG
>JBBTQT010000147.1:0-6326 GCA_038065575.1 Patescibacteria group bacterium | reverse complement strand
CGAGGAGTGAGTGAAACGAACGACGTGGCAATCCCTTTGTTCTATGATATAAACAATGGGATTGCCACGTCGCTCACTGCGTTCGCTCCTCGCAATGACGTGAAAATTCGTAATTTTGTAATTACGAATCACACTAGTGGTAAATCTTCTTAACTTCCACGCCGGTATAATAATACTTCAACAATGCAACCCAATTCAATCCCTCCTCCTTCGCTCTCACCGCCGCGTCATGCTGACTCATGCCGACGCCATGGCCATTCATACGCGAAAAATCCCGAGCGTCGTATTCCGCTTTTACCGGTTGGAGCCACGCTTTATCGGTTCCGCCCCAAGCTTCCTTCCAGGTACGGGTACTGCCGTTGGTATTACCGAAATATGGAGTAATCGCGATATTATTGTTGTAGGTAACCATAAACCCGCGCGTTTCCGCCGCCGCCCGGACAAAATTGGGCATAATACCCTCCGATTCCACTCCCAAATACAACTGATCGCCGGTAGTAGCCACCACATCAAAATTTCTTTTGTCATGCTTGGTGCTGTATTCGGCGATATAATAAGCGTAGGTTCGCTGGGCAGTGGCTTGGGATTTAAGATATTCGTAAGGAGAAGTATCGGCGTTCTCCGCCACGCCGGCGACATAATCCTCAAACAGCAAATCGTTAATCACATACAATTTCTGCTGATTTTGGGTAATCCGATACTCCATCGCGCCCCGATATTGATTGAAATTGCGCGGCCCTTTCCAACTTACCCGATGATCATAATTCACTAACTTGAAAACAGCACGCCGGTCGTTCGCCGGTTCCAACCGAATATAATCGCTCGTGGTGAATTCCAGATCACCGGCCTTGAATTTATAAATTCCGTCGTTATACGACAGCGCGGCCGGAGTATTTTTCGGCAACAACCCGGCGGCTTCCGTCCCTTTGAAGATACTGTAATCCTCGGCCACGGAAATAAATTGCACGGTCGTGTCCGGAGACCACAAACCGACTCTAATCCGTGGCTCGGACGCCAGACGCGGGATTTCCGCCGGCGCGTCCGCGAAAACCGGCTCCACATAATCATAGCGCGCGTTTTCCGTCACGGTCACCGGCACATTGATTATTCCTTCGTCGTAGGCCCGACCGTCCACCGTAAATCGAAAAGAAGCGGTGTATTTGCCCGCCAACTTGGGAGCGCGAAAATACAATTCCTGACGGATGAAATTGTCCGGCGGCACATCTCGGATGATATCAATCAAAGTATTTTTGTCTTTCCAAGACTCATCCGCGAAAGAAACTTTCGTGCCGTCCGCGGCCAGAGCCAGAGAATTGGCGAGACTGATGGTATGTTCTTTCCAAACCGTCTGCCCGATATTTTGAAAAGCGAGAATCAACTTAATTTGTTCTCCGCCTTTGGCTTGCGCCAGTGTCGGCGCTTGCATGAATTTGTTTATTTTATAACTTACTTCGCCCGTAGCGGCGGCGTCATTCTCCAATTTCGCGTCCGCTTTATCCGTCTTTTTTTCAATAACTTTTATTTTTATAAAAAAATAACCGTTTTTCAGCCAAGTTTTGTTCTCCGCGGACAAATAGAACCGTTCAATGTATTCTCCGACTTTCTTGGGAGCGGCAAATTCAATCGCCAGTTCCCCTGCTTCGCCGGGTTTGATCGTACCCTTCATTTTGTCGGTCTGGGCAGCGCTAATCCAATTTTTGCCCTTAAACGCGGATCCTCGATATTTCGGCTCAACCGTATAAGCGGAAATGAAATTCCGTCCGGAATTATTCCAGTCGGCCGCGCCGGAATTTCTAAATTTGAATATTACTGTTTTCTTACTGCCGGCTTCCATGATCAGCGGGTCTTTGACTGATTGAGAAACGAATTCCGCCGAATAACCGCGATCCTTAATCACCAAATTCGGCGCGGCCGCCGCGACCGGTGAAGCCGACAAAAAAGAGCTGAACAAAGCAAAAAATAATCCTAAATAAATACGACCATTTTTGTTTAATCTTGAAAATTGCGCATCAATCATAGCACCCGTCATTATACCAGATTTCAGCGCGACCTTCAATTGATTTTTTAGCCGAAAAGTAATACTATTAGCATACAAATGTCATTCCGACCGAAACGACCGAAGAGAGTGGAGTGGAGGAATCCCATGACTGATAAGACAAGGCGGGGGATCCCTCGACTTCGCTCGGGATGACACAGTATATTCGTAATTCGCCTGCTCGGCGTAGCGGAGCGAAGCCGAGTAATTATTAATTCTCCCATGTCCACCACTCGCGCCATCGCTCACAACACCCTCGTTCAACTGATTGGAAAAATTGTTTCCACCGGTTTGGGTTTGTTGGCGCTTGGAATGCTGACTCGAACCCTCGGCCAAGAAAAATTCGGCTGGTACATCACCGCCATCACTTTTTTGCAATTTGCCGGCATTCTAATTGATTTCGGCCTTATCCCCGTCACCGCTCAAATGCTCGGGGAGGGAAAAATAGAAGAAAAAAAATTACTCAAAAATTTGCTCGGTTTCCGTTTCGCCACTGCCCTGATTTTTTTTGCCGTTTTACCGATTATCGCCTTATTTTTCCCTTATCCGCGAGAGGTCAAGATCGCCATCGGTTTATTGACAATTTCTTTTCTGGCCATTGCCATGAATCAGGTATTCACTGGTTTTTACCAGAAACGGTTAAAAATGCATGTTCAGGTGATCGGAGAAAATATCAGTCGAATCGTACTGGTAGTCGGTTTGTGGTTTTTGATTCGCGAGGGTAGTTCCTTCCTCCCATTGATGGGAATGATCGCGATATCCAGCGTTGTTTATGTCGCTTTCCTTTGGATCTCGGCCGCGAAAGACGCCCCCGTCGGATTCGCTTTTGACAGCTATGTCTGGCGCGAAATCATCAAAAAAATGTGGCCGATTGCCGTTTCCATTATCTTCAATGTAATTTATTTGAAAGGCGACATTCTGATTTTGAGCATTTACCGCACCCAATCCGAAGTGGGTTTATACGGCGCACCCTATCGCGTGATTGATATCATCGCTCAAACCGCTCTCATGTTGATGGGCGTGATGTTGCCGATCCTGTCCGATCATTGGACGAAAAATTTGAAGGAAGAATTCGGCCGACGATACCAGCAGGCTTTTGACTCTATGATGGTCATGGCCATACCGCTGATGGTCGGCACGATTATTCTCGCGGACAAAATTATGGCCATGGTCGCGCCTGAATTCAATCAATCCGGAGCGATTTTGAGAATTCTCGCTGTTGCCGTCTTCGGACTATTCCTCGGAGCGGTCTTCGGACATGTGGCCGTCGCCATCAACCGCCAAAAACAGACAATGTGGATTTACATTTCGGACGCCATCATCACCCTTGCCGGCTATCTTGTTTTCATCCCCCTCTACGGCTTTTGGGGCGCGGCCTGGATGACGGTGTTCTCCGAGCTGTACGCCGGCATTATGCTTTGGATTACCATCCGGCGTCACAGCGGACAAAAATTAAAATTTGCAGTTTTCAACAAAATCATCATTGCCGGTTTATTCATGGGCATAATTCTCCTGCTCCTCAACTTTCTCAGTCTTCTATTGCTTATTTTCATCGGCGCGAGTATTTACGCGCTCGCGCTTATTCTCTTGAAAGGAATAAAAAAAGAAACAATCAGGGAGATTTTTTCTTCGCCAAAAAATTGATTTTATACTCGCCTGAAATTTAATTTTTAAGAGACCTGTTCCCTTCTTCCGTCGCGACCATTGATCGTGGCAAAAGAAGGGAAGCCGGACTACATCGCTTGCGCGTAGCTGTCCGGCGGGGTGGTGGGGGGGGGTGGGCTGGCTAGAATGGCCAGTGGGGATAGATGTCGGGCTGGCCACCCTTGGACGTCGGTGCGATCTCAGTGAGGTTGCCGAACCGCTTGTCCTCGGTGACGTTCCACCCGTTGTGAGTGCGTAGATGGGTGTACCCGCACGAGCACTTCCCGTCCTCGGGGTTGATCTGATGCAGAACATGCCGTCCCTGAATCTCGACCATCTTCCTTCCTCCTGATTGTCCAATCCACCACATGTTGACGGCCAAAAGCCGTACAAACATCGGATCCTCTCTCGTCAAGAGAATCCTTGCCAAGATATTTTATGGTGTGACTACCGGCCACATCCGCCAAAATATCCCCGCAAGAATCCTCTTCGCGCCGCCATCATTAACACAATAAAAAACCGCCCTTGCCAGGGCGGCGAAAGTTAAATTAAAAACTAACGCGTCCCTAGCATGAACGGCTAAAATAAAAATTTACTGCCTGCACTGAAATAGTTGATTTCATATATAATAACTCTAACACCGACCTAAGTGCCTGTCAAATGGACGGTGTGGATATCGCTATGCGCGCGACCACCCGAATTGGCGCGGCGTCGGCCTCAAACCTTGCCGGAAGCGCGATCACCTCAAACCGCGGATGCGTAAGAAGAGACTCCAAGTTCGTCAAATTCTCAATAATGAGCACATCGTTTCCCAACAAGATTTTGTGGATGGAATAGGGTGATTTATCGGGACTGGGAGTATCCATTCCAACCATTTTTACGCCAAACTCAACCATTTTTTCGGCAAATTCTTCTGTCATTACCGGGTAGGATAGATAGTATTCCGGCTCTTCAAATTTCGCGGAAAAACCGGTTAAAATCAAGACTATATCCCCTTTTGATATTTCTTTTGCGGCCAGCGATTCAATGCCGATTGTTTCGCGATCCCGGGCATCAATCACCACGCCATTCCCGAAAAAACGGTCAACCGGATATTCATCAAGCCATTTTCCATTTTGGAGCATATGCGCCGGCGCGTCCACATGCGTGCCGACATGCAGGCCGGTTTTTACTTCAAAAATGTTGCAATCATCCTCCCCGATGAACGCAACTTGTTTCAGTTCCGACTCCGGATCGCCCGGATATGCCGGCATGCCGTTCTGTTTGAATAAGTGAGTAAGATCAATGTATTGCATAAAATATCCGAAAAAAATATCAATCATTTCCGTTTTTTAGCATCAACATGGCCCGCTCCTTATAGCGTTGAACATTAGTCAAATAATTCGGATTTCGTGTTTTCCAGGCCTTGCCATTGTAAAAAGAAGCGGTTTGTTCGTTTAATTGGAAAAAATCGCTCGTGCCGGTTTTGACTTTTTGTTGACCGCTTACGCTTAAACCATGCCGTTCAATCAATTTTTCTATGATGTAGGAAAAAAATAATTCCGCTCCGTTTTGCGGATGATATAATTGTCCCTCCGTTCTCTGCAAATTTCTTCGCGCTTTTAATCCCGGGCCGACCATTAAAATATGAAACAAAGAAAAAGAAAACGCGCGGTGTTTGGGTTCCCAACGATGCATTTCAAATTGGCCGATCGGCGCGCCTCCGGACTCTTGCTTGGCGAACGCGACCATGGTGGCGATAATTTCGGAATCGGAATAATCGGCGCGGAGCTGGCGCATGAAGGTTCCATACCGCTCGTGTTCGCAGATATGTAGAAGAGCCTGTCGCGCGTGATCCGCGAAATCCTCGTCGGAAATCGCCCGTTTTTCGTTTTCAAGAGGAATGGGAATGAGCATACCCGGTTTGAGGGAACGAGGAGGAATGTTGAAAGATTCTATTTTTTCCGTTTGATCGCGCAGATAAGCGAAGCCGGGAATGGCCGAACATTTTCTTCTTATGCCGTCAATGGTATCCCCACTTTGAACAACATAAAAAACCAAGCCGATATCAATGATAACCTTCACGCCGTCTGCGAGCGTGAGAGATCGTTCTACGCGTTCTTCTAGGCTTAATTCGCCCCGCGGATGGTTGATAAAAAAATCAGCTTCCGGCGGGTGCGTTAAATCATAATATGAGACATCATCCTCCGGTATTCCCATCGACTGATCTTTCCGCGCGGTTTCAGCGCAGGAAAATCTTGAGTTTCCCGGATTTTCCGTATCAACACTCGCTAATTTTTTTCCCGCGATCGCTCCGGCCACCAGGCCTAAACCGATTTTCAGTAAACCTCTCCGATCTATTTTTTTTGGAATTTGCTCGGATGGTTCCGGTTCCGGCGCTGGAAAGTGAGGATATTCAGGGTTCATATTAGTTTGATTCAAAAATCTAACGCAACCCTAGCGACGCGAAACGCCAAATCATTGGTTCGTTCTACCAATACGGTCAGCCGTAAACCGCGACCGCAGTGGAAACAAGTATACCAATCCGGCCGGTGCGACGCAAGTAAAAACGACAAGAAACAGCCGGAAGCGAAAAGCCGGCATCACACAACTACCGCCCAAGAAAGACACCGAATTATCTTGGGGTGAATGCCCCGTAGCCGTATCA
>JBBTQT010000146.1:0-5786 GCA_038065575.1 Patescibacteria group bacterium | reverse complement strand
GAAGCTGTGAGTACATATTGGCATACATTTCATCGTAGGTACTGTGTCGTTTGTCGTTGGTCGCACCCAAACTTTGCAGCATCTAAACCGTTGGTTTGGGGGCGCTCGCCTAATGAGTGTACATCACATGCGCGCGGCCTTCTTTGTCCCTTTCCATTGTCCAATCGCCGGCATGCAAAACCGTTCCCGCCGGGGTTTCAATGATCACTCCGGTGGAATCCATAATAGAATGCTCCACTTGGAAAAATTTAACGGTGAACGCGCCCAGTTTGACGACATCGTCAATGGATTTAACCGTAATAATTTTCAAATTTTTGGCCGTGCCTTTCTTGTAATCCTCCTGCTTGTGTTTGAGGAGAGCGAGCGTAAGCGGCCGCGAGACGATCAATGGATAACCTAATTTTTCGAGGAGGAGCGGCGCCGCGCCGATATGGTCAAGATGTCCGTGGGTGAAGACTACGCCCCTGACATTTTTTTCTTTGCCTTGCAAATACTTGATGTTCGGAATAATGTAATCAATTCCCGGCATGTCTTCTTCCGGAAATTGCAAACCCATGTCAAGAATTATTATATCTCGGCCGTACTCGAACAAGGTCATATTCCGACCGACTTCCTCGCAGCCGCCGATTGGAATTATCCGTAAGGTATCCGGCTTGACATCTTCAATTTCCGGACCGCGACTCTGCGCCGGGTAATCGCCTTTTTGCAACGGCTTTTGATGGCGACCGCGGGTATTCCGATGAGTATTCCTCTGATTACTCCTGCCGGACACATTCACCGCCGGATTATGGCCGGGAGCGCTGGGTTTTTGTGGCGGACGAGTGGCGTGGGGCGAAGCATAAACGGTCTGACTGACGGTCTTTTTGGGATGGACGGTTCTGAACATAATAAAAAATATAACGCTGGCGATAACGCGACGCGTTTGGGCTTAACGCCCCTTCAACCTATTAAAAAATAATAGGCATGATAAATAAAAAAGAAGACTGAAAATTAGTAATTAGTAATTAGTAATTTTTAATTATCTCTTAGTGCCGATGGTGGGACTCGAACCCACAAGTCTTGCGACACACGCCTCTGAAGCGTGCGTGTTTACCAATTTCACCACATCGACGGACGGTGTTAATTACAAATTATTAATTTTTAATTCGCAATCACTCACCACTTCCAATCCCCTTTGGTCTTGACATACATATTCAGCACGCCGGAAAATCGATCGGACGGATGAGTGATTCGCTTGACGCTAAATCCTTTCACCTTGTCGGACAGGGCGTAGGTATATGTCGGAGTGTAGAGGAAAATGGCGGGTTTGTCGTCTATGATCATTTTCTGCAAATCTTCGTAATACTCGTTGATTTTGGCTTCGTCGTCGGTTTGCCTGATCCTCGCCAAAAGTTCATCGGCTTTGGAATTGGCGTATCGGGAAAGATTCAATCCCGGATAACTCACATTGCCGGAATGCCAGAAAGGATATTGATCCGGATCGCCCCCGATAATCACACCATAAAGCAAAGCGTCATAATCGCGTTCCTTGATGGCACCGCGGGAAATATCTTTGAAATTGACGAGTGTCACTTTGGTTTTCACTCCGGCTTCCTGCCAATACCCGGCGATCAAATTGGCCGCTTTGTTGTATTCCGGCGTGTCGGCCGTCACCAGATTCATTTCCAAAACTTGGCCGCTTTTATTCATTCTATAAAATGTCTGCGCCTTATTCAATTCGCCCGCCACCAACTCTTCAATATTTTTTTGTGCGTCTTCCGGGGTAGTGGTGGCCGCCACGATCGTACTCGTTGCGATTTCCAATTTGGCTTGCGCCTCTTCATTTTTCTTTTGCTCGGCCAGATATTTTTTCAACAAAATGTTCTCATAATCCGCCGCCGACACCCGATTCCATTTCTTGTCCAATAGAGCATTGGCATCTTCCAATGAATATCCCAAACCGGCGATATTGGCGTCAAAACCGGGAAAACCGGGCAGAATCGGACCGTGAATCAAACTGCCCTCGCCCCCCAAAGCCGCGCCGAGAAGCTTATTGTGATCAATCGCTCGGTCAAGCGCGTTCCGCGTTTCAATGTCAGCGAGCGCCGGATTATTATCCTTATTCAGGAATATCGCGGTGTATTGGGGCAGTTGCAAAGTGTACAAATTGATGTGCTTGCGTTTGACATCGTCTCTCCAAGTCGCGGGCACGAAATTGATGCCGTCTATTTTTTGCTCTCGCAAGGCGTAAAGCGCGCCGTCAATGCCCTCATAGCCGGAAAAAAATTGAAAAATAATATCTTCAATGTACGGCAGGTCGCGGTAATAGTCGGCGAAAGCGATTAACTCGTAATTGGAAATAAAGCCGGAATCGTCCTTGACCAATTTATTGAAAGCGTAGGGTCCGGTTCCGATCGGACGCAAATTGGCGCCGGCCAATTTCATCTGATCCGGAGGAATATCCTGCCAAATGTGACTCGGGATGATGCCGACGGTCAAACTGGAAATAAACGACGGAAACGGTTCGGACAATGTAAACACCACCGTGCCATCATCGGGCGCCTCCACTTTCACCCCTTGAAAACTAACGAACAATGGACTGCCGACCAATTGATCCTGAATGGCTTCAAAAGTGAAGATCGCGTCTTTCGCCGTCAACGGTTTGCCGTCATGCCACTTGATATTGGTTTTCAAATGAAATGTGTAGACTTTTTTATCAGCGCTCACTTCATAACTGCTGGCCGCGTCCGGCACCAATCTTTGTTCGGAATCATAACGGAGCAACCCGGAAAAAACCAAACGACTGATATCCATGTCCACTTCGTTCAAAGGCGCGAACAACGGATTCACGAGCCGCGGCGCTCCCACCAATCCTTCGGTATAAGTTCCTCCTTTGGCCGGGACGACCGCCCGATAGGTGGTGATCCAAATTGCCCCAAGCCAAAGCGCGGACACGACAAATACCGCCAAACTTAACTTCCAAAACTTATATTCCCGATCCGTAAGCACTTTTCTGATATGGCTGATCTGGCGAAATTTGGGAATGGAATGACCGCGCAGATTCCGCACCAGCCGATAATCGTGCCGCGGAAAAGGTTTTGACGATTTTCCCCGGCATATTTTTTGCCACGCGGAAATCGCTTTATTCCAAATTGGAAAAGACACAAACTGTTTTAACTTTAATCTTAAATGATGAAGTAAGCCAGTGAAACCGCGAAAAAAAGCGCGGAAATGACGATGGTAATCTGGAATAACAATTTATCCACTCCCCTTCTCGTGGTATAGATGGAACCGGATCCGCCAAAAGCCGAACCGAGGCCGGCGCCTTTTTGTTGCAACAAGATGGCGACGATCAATAATACCGCGAGCAATAGTTGGGTTAGAGCGAGAATCTTGCCAAGCAAAGTCATAGGATTTTCCTTAATTACCAGTATACCGATTCTAGGGTTTTTTGACAATGGGACAAGTATACACGACGGCGGGTTGGAAGTCAATACGTCTCGTCAATTACGAATTAATACGTCATTGCGAGGAGCGAACGCAGTGAGCGACGTGGCAATGACGTATTTGCCACTGGCCTGCTCGGCGTAGCGGAGCGAAGCCGAGTAATTTTTAATTCGTAATTGTATGTGCTATACTACTCTCGGTAAATAACTTTCTATGACCTTGAACCCGATTGAACCTGAGCGAAAGTCAAAGGCCGTCCGAATAATCCTCTCTATCGTCCTTTCTTTGCTTGGAATTCTCACAGCGATTTTTTTGGCGTTATTCGTGTATTATTTATGGCAAATCAAGTACGGCGCGCCGGAAAAATTGGCGCGCGATTTCCGAAAATTTGAATCCGGCAAATTTACTTTGATCGACGGCGCCAATCAAGCCGGACCAAAGATTACCAAGGATATCAACAGTTATGTCCGAAAAAATAATCCGACCACCGGCAATCCCAAAGGCAAAATCACCATTCTCGCTTTCATTGATTTCACTTGCCCCTATACTCAAGAGAGTTATCCGATTTTCAATCAAGTGATGGAAAAATACGGGTCGGTGGCGCGAATCGTGATCAAACATTTACCACTCATTTCCATCAATCCGGAAGCGCTCGGTATCGCGACCGCGGCCGGTTGCGCGGGAACCCAACAAAAATACTTTCAATACTATGATCTGCTTTTCAAAAATTTGAAATTCACTAGAACCGATTTGAATAATTACGCCATCGCCAGCAATTTGGATATCAATAAATTCACCGCCTGCGTCAATAACCAAATCAACATTGATGACATTGACACGGACACCCGAGACGCGATTGAACTCGGCGTGCGCGGTACACCCACTTATTTCATCAATCAAGATATAATTGAAGGGTCAGCCAGTCTCAAAACCTGGGATGAAACCATTATCCGCAATCTAAAATAGTATGCGCAAATTCATTATCGTATTTCTCCTCGGATTTATCCTTTCCCCATCGGCGATTTTCTCGGCCGGGCTTGACCAAAGATGCTGGCAAAGAGCGGCCTGCGAAGCCGCCCGAATCAGAATCATCGGGTCGGATTCCGAGGCCAAGGATGGCTTTGTTTCCGCCGAGGAAGACAGCTCTGTCGCCCAGGCCTGTCCCAATAAGGTTCTTGACGATACCGGGACTGCCAGTGGAAAAGATGTCGGTTTTTGCCTGCCGGTCGGGCAAACGGTCACGCGCATCTCTTTCGGCGGCACCAACAAATTCCTTAACATCGGCGAATTTATCAAATTCATGTACCGCTACAGTATGTGGGCGGCGACCATTCTTGCGGTAATGCTCGTTATCATCTCCGGCGTTCAATGGACCGCTTCCGGCGGTAATTCCGATATGATCGGTTCCGCCAAAAAAAGAATTGCCGGCGCGGTTAGCGGGCTCATTCTCTTGGCTTTCGCCTACACGGTGTTGAATACCATCAATCCTTTTTTGGTGAATCTGCGCCTGCCCCAATCATGGCTCATCAACGAACAAGGGATGGCGCCGCCGTTTTGCGCACAACTGAAAGGCGCAAAAATGCTCGCCTTTTACAGAAAATACGATGAGATTATTAGCGATGAAGTGCACAATCTGCGAATCAATGAAGCGGAAGCGAGTAACTACAAGATTCCTTCGAATATTGAGGTCCAACCGGACAGTCCCAATGGTATCAATGCCCGTGCTCTACCCGCCTGCGGCTTTGATTATTTTGTGCAAGATACCGGTGGCCTTTTCTGTCGAGGAAACCTGTGTGGTAAGAATACTGTCTGCTCGCCGATTACTTATGGAAAAAACAAGAAAAACGCTGATGATTTTTTGCCTGCTCCCATCTGTAAAAAAGGCGGACTGGGCATTAAACTGCAAATGGATTCTATCTTCCAAACCGGCGGTGCGATTTTTGACTCGACTTTGATAAACACTTTTTTGCATACTCAAGCCAGACATCCAAATTGGTTGGATGAAGGTGATGGCGCGGGTAGCAACATGGCACTTTACTACGGCTGCTCGGGCATCGGCCAGGTATTTCCCAAGTATTTTGATAATTGGAATATTAAAGAGAATTGGTTTCAAGGATGGTACAGACTTGACCCCAAGAAAGATAACTCGCTGGAAAACAGTGCATTTTCTCAATACATCCTGTATTATAATCCGGGGGGTAAAATATGGGGAACAGAACAGTTGGACAGCCTCAACCATTTCATTTGCCCCGAAGGCAAAAAGCCTTACGGCGTTTGGGTAAAAATAGAAATAGAACTTAAAAGTGAATCATTTGACGCGTTTCTATTTATCGGCGCCACTCCCGACGGCAAAGCCATAT
>JBBTQT010000145.1:0-4472 GCA_038065575.1 Patescibacteria group bacterium | reverse complement strand
TATGCTTCTATTTTAGCTAAAATTGCGAGGCAAGTCAATTTTTGACAGGATGATTCCAGGGGCTGTCGCCAAAAACGGGAGTTTTTGTCTTAAAATGTCGATATTATGCATAGGTTGGCAATAGACTTGCATAGGTTGTAAATTAGTATAAGACTTACATGAGTCTGGACAAAATAGTCGATATGTGATACAACCAAATTGAAAAAGGGGGGGTATGGCCAGAAATCCGACCGGGATAAAGAGAGTGAAAAACAGGCGGTGGTCATGGGATGACCCGCCGCAGAAATGCGGTAATCCGAACTGTCTCGCGGAGACATTGACCGATTCGGACAACTGTCCGAAGTGTTTTCACCTCTACGATTATGAGGTGGGAGGCGACGGTTGTTTCTGCGCCGCCTGCACGGAGGCCAGAGAAAATTCAAAAAAGGAGGACGCCCCCTGATGGATTGTCAGGGGAAAAAAATAAATAAGACCCCGATAGCCGATTATGGATTATCGGGGTTTTTCGTGTTTTGGATCGGCGTCAAAGTATGCTAGACTATACTTGGTAATTATTTAATTTCCAATTATGAAGAAGACCGAAGCCGGAACGCCGGGAGGAATAATCGGGGGATTGAATGCTGAACCGTCAACGGCGAATATTGATATTGAAGCGACAGGAACAGACGCCGGGGCGATTGCTGAAAAATGGCTGGCGCGGATTCCCGAGGCGGATCGCGAAATAGAGTGGACGCCGGCGCAAATAAAAGCTTTGTTGTATGTTTTGAGTAGCGCCGTGGACAGAGCCAGTGGTAGCCTCTTTGCCACAAACGACAAGCTGGGGAATTTACCCAAATCGGTTTTCAGGGCGCTGTATGATAATGATGATGAGCCAAATAGACAAGAGGTGGTGGGGGGAATTAAAGAATTTGTTGCTGATCCGATTGCCGGCGCGATCGGAATGGACAAAATTATTCTCATTGAGGAATCGGGATTGCCCGAGTCAGTGGTGACGGCCATGAAGTCAATCATTCTTTGCGAGGGAGAGAGGCCGATGACAGAAGTTTACGCGGAGTTGGTAGAGGAGATCGCTCGGGCGGAGGAAGGAAGCGATATAATTGATATTCTTAAAAATGGATCAATCAGAGTGGAATTAAATTCGCCGGAGGCGCGAAAACGCGATGACACGCGCCGATCTGCGGCGCGAATTTTGCTTTCGCGATTATGGCCGGAATTTACGGATAGCGCGGAGGTGGTGTTTTTTATTAAAATTGACCAATTATCCTTGCCGGAAGAGCTAAAAGAAGCGAACCGAGCGGTGGACGATCTCAAGATTAAGTTTCTGGAAATTTTTCAGGAAGAATTCGTGCCGTCCGAGTCGCTCAAAACTCAGTTGGAGTATTTTGGCGAGAACGCGAATATCGCTATTTTGGTTTTGGGCGATATGGTGGAGCGGGCGGAAGAATTGATTGTTAAGGAATGGGGGAACAGTTAGGTTTTTTTGGCGGACAGAATGAATTTTGTCAGAGTTTGCAGGAGGTAAGCGAGACCGATGAGGATGAAGATATACAGACCGGTCGCCAACCCGGCCGGCAGGAATTTGTAGAGGAAATCATAGCGGTAGATAAGCGGCCAGTGGAGCAGGTAAATTTCAAAGGAATAGAGACCGAGCAAATTGAAAAATCTGAATTCAAACGGCAGGAGCATAAAGGCGGCAATTACAATCACCACCATCAAGACACTTTTGTTTTGTTCCGGCCATTGGCCATGACCGACCGCGGAGTGCAGTCCGAGGTAATAGAAGAGGGAGAATAATGCCAATGATAGGATTGTAAGGATGACAAAGAAAAATTTGTTATTGGCGGCCGGCTTAATTGAAGAATCAGGTTTAGTCGCCTCGTCGCGCTTCGGTTGGAATGACAATAAACTGCGGTTGGACAGCCGGAAATGATTAAAGACCGCGCCGATAAACACTCCGACCGGGAAAGCGAGGATATGCAATCTTTGCAACCAGAGTACGCCTTGGTCAACCGGCAGAGGAACATATTCGGTGAGCAGATAGCCGGCGAAGAAATATAAAATGGCGGAAACAACCGGCCATTTTTTTATAAACAACAGCGGGAAAATAAGGTAATAAAAGGTGATGAGGTTGATAAACCAAAGCGGGGAATCAATATCATTGAACAAATCCGCGCGGGGAAAAAATCCTAGAAAGTTTTTGAACAAGGTGGCCGCGGGATAACTTATATTCAAAAATAATTTGTCCGCCACTATCAGGATTATCAATACAATCCACAAAGGAACGAACAGTTTCATTAGTCTTTTCAGATAAAATCGCCACGGGGAAATTTTTTTGGTGAGGTGGGAAATCGTTAAGCCATAGCCGGATAAGAGCAGAAACAGATCCACACCGACGCCGGCGAAAGCGGAGAAAGGGAACAAAAATTCGGTGTCGCGGGAAAGAAACCAACCGATATGCGCCAAAACGACCGCCAGAATGGCGACACCTTTCAACTCGTTGGTCAGTCCGAAGGAAAACAATTTCTCTTCCGATTTTAGCCTGAATGACAGCGCCAACAGAATAAAAAAAATTACTCCGAAAACGAGGGTTTGCTCAATGGGCGAATCAACGGAAATTTGCATAAAAAATATCTCCCCACAATTTGTATCCTTCGGCCGAGGGGTGGAACAAGTCCGGTGAGTAAAGGCGCGAGTCTTTTTTGAAAGCATCGGCGGTTTCTTGGTACAGATCTACCAAAATAATTCCATTTTCCTCCGCGATCCGTTTGATTATTTTGTTGTATTGCCTGATTCGCAGGTCAAAAAATAAATTGTACGGCGGCAGGAACAGTTCGGGAGCGCCAAGGTAAGGAATACTGCTCGCCAGTATTTTGGCAGTGGTTTTGGCGCGCAATTCGCGAATGATGGTTTCGTAGTTGGTTTTGAATTCGGCGAGCGGGACATAATTATTCATATCGTTCGTGCCGATGAGGAGGGTGATGACGCGCGGGTTTTCGCTGATCGTTTTCGCCAGCTGGGAATCAATCACATCTTTGGACACGGCTCCCGCGATTCCCAAATTAACCAGCTTTATTTTTTGACCGGAGTCGGACATTTTTTTAGCGAAAAGATAAGCGAAGGTTTCACTTGGGTTATCGGCGCCGACGCCGGCCGTCAGGCTGTCGCCGAGAGCCGTGTAAGTGATGGTTTCGGCGGAGCCCTGGCTGGTCGGCGTTATTTCATAAATTCCGTTTACTTCCGGATATTTCATATTTTGGGCGGAGATGAAATTAAAAATACGCGAGTAGGCATAATTAAGATAAATCGCGATAGCGGCCAGGATTACAGCGGTGACGATTATTTTCCACTTCATAGCGATGATAATTTAGAGCCGGATCCAAAAGCGATTTCCAATCGGAATTATTATAGCCGAGAATGACCGATCCGACAACATCCGCGAATCAAAAAACCGCTCGGGAGAAACGGTTTTTGGCGGTGGCGGTCAGTCCTCGCTGTCGCAGCCGCAACCGCAAACATCGCAGGTGCCGCAACCGGTGCAGGTGAAATTTTCTTCCAATTCTTCACCGCATGTGGTACATTGAACCAACATAGATGAATGATTAAGAATAAACAGGGTATCATTTAATGTAGCATACAACGCGGCGCGAATGATAGTCAATTGTGGATAAATTTCGAGGGGGGGTGACGCGTCCTGTCTGACGCGCGGAAGCGGATTATTATGAAAAAAAGCCTACTGATCAGCGGGCAAAAAATTAACTATGTTTTGATTCGCCGTAAAGGAACGAAATGCGCGCGGGTAAGCCTGCGTCGCGACGGAGAGTTGGTTTTGAGCTTGCCATGGTATTGTCCGGCGCGATTCGGTAAGGCGTTATTGGAGGAAAATGCCGCGCTAATCAAGGCGTGGATTCAAAAATTCGCTGAAAACAAGAAAAACGCGCCACCGGCCGATCCGCTCAAATCGTATCGCCACTGTAAATCAAGGGCGAGGAAGTTCATTCATGAGCGAGTAAAGGAGTGCAACAAAATTTACCAATTTTCTTTCAATCGCATTGCCATCAAAGATCATTATTCACGCTGGGGAAGCTGTTCGGGCAAGAAAAATCTGAATTTTAATTATCGTTTGTTGTTTTTGCCGATCCACCTCGCGGATTATGTGGTGGCGCATGAATTGAGCCACCTGCGCGAGCTGAATCATTCACCGCGGTTTTGGGCGCTCGTGGCCAAGGTGATTCCTGATTACCGGAAAAGGCGGCTGGAATTGAAAAGGCGGGAAATATAAGCTACGGCATGTATTTCCGTCGCTCGCCACAACAAATATAAAACATCCTGATTAGAGGATGTTTTATATTTGTTGCCATACAGTTAGAGGTATTTCTTAATACCTAACTGCACTTTTAGAAGCCGTATGAGAGCTTCCGAGCGGCAGACCGGATTCGAACCGGCGACCTTCTCCTTGGCAAGGAGACGTTCTA
>JBBTQT010000144.1:0-23711 GCA_038065575.1 Patescibacteria group bacterium | reverse complement strand
CCCGTTCTGCAAACGGTTTCATGTCACCATGGAACAGGTACTGGCAACCTACGGGAACGATGTCCGAGTAGTCTTCCGTCACTTCCCGCTGGATAGTCTGCACAAAAAAGCGCGAACCGAGGCCAACGCGGTAGAGTGCGCGGGGGAGCAAGGTAAATTCTGGGAATTCATTGATGGTATATTCGCGGTCACGCCATCCAATGATGGACTGGATATAACTCTATAAATAGACAAAAAAACTTCCAGACTTAGTCGGGAAGTTTTTTTATTTCAGAAAATGGGGTTGTGTGATAAGGAGAAGTTTGCTAGGCTATGAATATATTTAGGATCAATCAATATGGATGAAACATTTAAGCTTGGTATCTACCGGCACTACAAAGGAAAATTTTATCGGGCGCATTTCGTGGCGCGTCATAGTGAAACGCTGGACGAAATGGTGGTATATGAAACACTGTACGAAAATGATCTAAGCAAATTCTGGACGCGACCTTTGAAAGATTTTACGAACGAAGTGGAGTACGAAGGCCGGATTGTTCCGCATTACGAGTACATTGGCGAAGTTGAAAACAAAATGGTAAAACAGCCGGCGATCATTGACGGCGCGGAAATGACTGCGCTCGTTAAATTGATGTCTATCCTCCAACTCAGCAAAGAAATGCCCCTCACCGGCTATTTGCCATCAGGAATAAAATTGAGTGAGACCGCCACGCTGGCCGAGCATCATTACACCGCCGCCTTGAATGCTATCCTGCTCGGAGAAAAAATTGTTCGGGCGGGAGGGAATCTGGATGTCAATAAATTAGTGCGGATGGTGATGGTGCATGATCTCGGTGAATTGTTCGGTGGCGACATTGCCGGACCGCTTAATCGCAAATATCCTGATCTGCGCGAATATAAAGACAAGATCGCCGAGCGGGCGATTGATTTGCTCGGCGGTTACCTCGGCGAAGAAAAAAGCAAGTTCAGGGAATGGTATGAGGAATTTGAACATGGCGCCACGGACGAAGCGATTGTTGGAAAAATAATGGATCAAATGGATCATCAGTTTTTTCTGGAACATCACAATGCTCAAACGCGCTATTTCGTGGGCGATGAAGATTATCGCGATAAATTCACCACTGAACATGTATTCGGACTTTTTGAAAAAATATGCGATCCGGCGACGAAACGCGTGGTAGCGGATTTTTTGTCCGCTTTCAAAACCGATTTATACAAAAAGGGATTCAAGTCCGCCAGTCTATTGATGGAATAAAAACAAAACTCCGTCACGATTCCTCCTTGCTCTCGTTCCAACTTGCGGTTGGAGTGAAAGCAATGAGCGTGACGGAGTTGTGAAGAACGTCAGCCATTGCCCCGAGGTATTCGGGCGATGGCGGTCGGTGAGCTGGAGCGTGCTTGCCGGGTCAGTACGGTGTGGTGGGAAACTCCGACTGGCAGTTACGACAGAAGGTGGCGGATGGGCTCGGCGCGCGGCAACCGCAGTTCATGCACTGCTTACCGACACTTCCACTTCCGTTGACACGCCTCCGACGATGTCTGTAGCGCCGGCCGGGTCAGCGAGTTGTACGCCAACAGTTGGGTAGCACGTTGTGGCTCCGCGGGCAGCTTCACCCGGCCGTTGGCTTTCTTCGGCTTGGTGTTGCCGGAGGTGGAGTCATCGGCCTGCGCCTTGTACTTGGCGCGACGTTTCTTGTTCTCCTCCTTTCGTCGTTTAGTCTTCATGGACACACGATCGCTCTTCTTGCCCATTGATTCCTCCTCGTTTGGATGTTCGTGGGCTATACATATTTATCACTTTTACATGCAAAAGTCAACAATCACCATTGAATTTTTTCTGATATTGCATTATTCTTAGTTATACCTGCTACACACGAAGGCAATCACCACCATAATTCGTAATTCGTCCGCCTTCGCTAAAGCTACGGACGGATAAATAATTTTTAATTCGTAATTACAATGAAAGCCGCCGAATTACTCGTTCGCGCTCTGGAAAACGAAGGCGTCAAATTTATTTTTGGCGTTCCGGGAGAAGAAAATCTTGATTTTTTGGATGCCTTAAGCAGATCGGCTATCAAGTTTGTCATTACCCGCCATGAACAGGGCGCCGGCTTCATGGCCGCCACCTATGGCCGGCTTACCGGCAAGACGGGCGTTTGCCTTTCCACCTTGGGCCCGGGAGCGACCAACCTCATGACCGCCGCGGCTTATGCGCACCTCGGCGGTATGCCGATGCTCATGATTACCGGCCAAAAACCGATTAAACGAAGCAAACAAGGTCAGTTTCAGATTGTGCAAACGGTGGAAATGTTGAAACCTTTGACCAAATTCACGAAGCAAATCGTGAATGGCGACTCCATTCCCATGCTGGTTCGCCAATCATTCCGACTTGCCGAAGAGGAACGCCCCGGAGCAACGCATTTGGAACTGCCCGAGGATGTGGCGAGCGAGGAAACGACCGCCGAACTCTTCACGGTTAGCCCTGCCAGACGGCCGGTGCCGGACGCGAAGGCCATCAAAAAAGCCTTGGAAATGATTGAAGCCGCGCGTCACCCGCTGATTCTCGTCGGCGCCGGCGGCAACCGAAAACTGGTTTCCAAAATGCTCAAATTATTCATTGAAAAAACTCATATTCCTTTTTTCAACACCCAGATGGGCAAGGGGGTGGTGGATGAACGGCATAGCGAATATCTTGGTACCGCCGCCTTGTCCAGCCATGACGCGGTGCATTGTGCGATTGAGCGCGCCGACTTGATCATCAATATCGGTCATGATGTGGTTGAGAAACCGCCGTTCATTATGAAAGCCGGCGGCGCGAAGGTGATTCACATTAATTTTTATTCGGCGCACATTGACGAGGTGTATTTTCCCCAGTTGGAAGTAATCGGCGACATTGGCAACGCCCTCTGGCAGATAGAGCAAACCGTTCGTCCGCCAACACACTGGGACTTCAGTTATTTTTTAGAAATTAAAAAGCAATTTGAGGCTAGTCTCGCCAAAATAAGCGCGGACGACGATTTTCCGCTCCGGCCGCAGAGGGTCGTGACCGATGTCCGCGCGGTCGTGCCGAATGACGGAATAATCGCTCTTGACAACGGAATGTACAAAATCTGGTTCGCGAGAAATTATAAGGCCTACGCGCCGAATACAATCCTACTGGATAACGCTCTCGCCACCATGGGTGCCGGTTTGCCAGCGGCCATCGCTACCAAATTGGTATTTCCGGACAAAAAAGTCTTGGCTGTGGTCGGCGACGGGGGATTTATGATGAGCGTTCAGGAGCTGGAAACGGCGGTTAGGCTTAATTTGGATTTGGTGATTCTGATCTTGAACGACAGTGGCTTCGGGATGATCAAATGGAAGCAAACCGGAATGGGCTACAAAAATTTCGGTCTGGAATTCGGGAATCCGGATTTCGTCAAATTGGCCGAGAGCTTTGGCGCGCGCGGACACCGAATTGAGAAAGCCGAGGATTTGCGTTCGGTTTTGGACTTGTGTCTGAATGGCAACGGCGTTCATTTGGTGGAAGTGCCGATCAATTACTCGGATTATTCGCAACTAAATAATGTATGCCAATTCAATCCCTAAATCCGACCACCGAGCTGGTGGAGAAAACATTCTCCGCTCTGACCGCGAGCGAAATTCAGGAGAAAATCGCCACGGCGGGATTGGCATTCGCGAGCTGGAAAAATGCCAGCTTCGCTGTTCGAGTGGGATTGATGGCTAATTTATCTCAACTGTTGAAAGACAACGCCGAAAAATTAGCGCGATCGATGGCCGTTGAAATGGGTAAACCGATTACAGCCGGCGAAGCGGAAATTCGGAAATGCGCGACCGTAGTGGATTTCTACGCCACCAACGCGGAAAATTATCTGAAAAATGAAGCGGTCGCCACCGACGCCACGGAGAGTTTCGTGTCCTTTGAACCGCTCGGTGTAATTCTCGCGGTTATGCCGTGGAATTTTCCTTTTTGGCAAGTGATCCGGTTTGCCGCGCCGGCGATTATGGCCGGAAATGTCGCTATTTTGAAGCACGCTTCCAATGTCCCGCAATGCGCTCTCGCGATTGAGGAACTATTTTTGCAGGCCGGATTTCCGGAGGGCGTGTTCCAGAGTTTGCTCATCGGTGGCGAGCAGGTGGAAGCGGTAATAAAAAATGATTTGGTAAAAGCGGTGACGCTTACCGGCAGCGAATACGCCGGTAGTCAGGTAGCGATGCAGTCTGGCAAGGAAATAAAAAAAACAGTTTTGGAGCTGGGTGGCAGTGATCCGTTTATTGTTTTAGCGGACGCCGATCTGGCTGAAGCGAGTTCCGTCGGAATTATGGCGCGTCTGCAGAATGCCGGACAGAGCTGTATCGCTTCCAAACGATTTATCGTGGTCGCGAGTGTCTATGACGAATTTTTGGCGAAATTTATTGATAATTGGAAAAAAATTAGCGTCGGCGACCCGTTGGACAGAAAAACCGAAATGGGACCGATTTATTCGCAGAGCGGATTGGAGGCGATTGAAAAACAAATACGGGATAGCGTTGCCGGCGGGGCGATGATCGCCGTAGGCGGAAAGCGAATGGCGGGTGTTGGTTGTTTTTTAGAGCCGACAATTTTGACCAATGTCCGGAAGGGAATGCCCGCCTATGATGAGGAAATTTTCGGGCCGGTGGCCGGAGTAATAAAAGTGGAAAACACGGAAGAGGCGATTGCGGTCGCGAACGACACAAAATTCGGTCTGGGCGCGTCGCTGTGGACAAGAGATATCGCGGAAGCGAAAAAAATTATTCCGCGTCTGGAGGCCGGTTGCGTTTTCGTGAACAGTATGGTCAAATCCGATCCTCGTCTGCCCTTTGGCGGTCTAAAAAAATCCGGCTATGGTCGGGAATTGTCATATTTCGGATTGAGGGAATTTGTAAATATCAAAACGGTCTTTATCAAATGACGATCTGTCCGTCGCCCTACTTCAATTCTAAAAAAACAACCGGTTTAAGGTTGTTTTTTATCATTGTGACCCGGGCGGGGTTCGAACCCGCGACCATCAGCTTAAAAGGCTGTTGCTCTACCAGCTGAGCTACCGAGTCAATCCGCTTTAATTTTTCCTGTGGCTTATGGTATACTGATTACGAACAAAAGTCAAGCCGAAATAGGACTAAATATGGGCTAAATTATAGCACATATATTAATTAACACAACTATATATGCCTATGCCCGGAATACAGAAGGCCTACACCGACAAATTAAGGCTCGCGATCCTGGAATACGCGGAAAAGAGGCGAGAAGTAATTAAGGCCAGCGGAGACGCTCTGCATCACGCCAAGCGGTCGATATTCTCCCTGCATCGAGGCAACCGCGCCGAGGCCGAGCAAAAACTGGCCGAGGTGGAAGCCATCTACAAAAATCTGAACGGTAAATTCAAAAACGAGCCGAGCATTTTCGCCGAAGGATCGTATTTGGCCGGCCTCGAAGAATATGTGGAAGCGAAATTATTTTATAATTTTGTTATAGGCGGCAAAATCGGGGAAATAAAAGAAATGCGAATAAACGGCGAAACCTACATTGCCGGTCTCTGCGATTTGCCGGGCGAGCTCCATCGCTATGCCATTCGCGCGGCCACCGAAAAAAATATGGAAATGGTGAAAAAGTGCGCGACGATGGCGAACGAAATTATCGGTGTGTTGATTGAATTCAATCTTACCAGCTATTTGCGCACCAAATTTGATCAGGCCAAGCAAGCCGCGCAAAAACTGGAGGTTGTCGTCTATGAGGTTTCCTTGAGAGAATGATTATGACCGCGATCCGGAAATTATTTCCGAAGCCGATTCGAAACCTGTGGCATCTCCTGCTTGCCTGGTTTGGTGCGGTTAAATATCGCCACCCCTCGGAGAAAATTCTCGTCATCGGCATTACCGGCACGAGTGGTAAATCCTCCACGATTTTTTTTCTGCGCCAACTGCTGGAGGACAGTGGGTATAAGGTCGGATCGCTCTCCACCATAGATTTTTATATTGCCGGCGAGAGTAAGCTGAATGATCAAAAAATGACCATGCTCGGGAGAATGCAGATTCAGAAATATCTACGCTTAATGGTGGATAAGGGCTGCCAAATCGCGATTGTGGAAACGACCTCGGAAGGCGCGGTGCAATATCGCAATCGCTTTATAAATTATGATCTGATGGTTCTCACTAATCTGTATCCGGAGCATATTGAAGCGCATGGCAGTTTTGAAAATTATAAAAAGGCGAAATTGGGAATTTTCAATTATGCTTCCAGATATGGCAACGGAAAAAAAGACGCTCTGAAATTAGGCTTCAAAAGTCTAAAAAAGGACGGTTGCAGTGAAATAAAAAAGACGGTAATTATCAATGGCGATAGTGAATACGCCAATGAGTTCTTGAATTCCGGTAGATTTGATCAGAAATTTATTTTTGGATATAAAGATGATCCTTACCAGGGTGTTGATGGAGCCTTTCAGGCCAAGAATGTCGCGGTTGACGACCAAGGCTTACATTTTGAGGTTGATCAAAATCATTTTGATACTAAAATTTTTGGTAAACACAATATCCTAAATATTTTGTCGGCAATTACGGTTCTCCGAAATCTCGGCAGGAATTGGTCGACAATTCAAGATTCTGTTTGTACTCTCACAACCCCCCCCGGAAGAATTGAATTTGTAAATGAAGCGGAAAAATTTGGTTTCAAAATAATTGTTGATTATGCTTTTGAGCCGGTGGCATTACAGGCGTTGTATGAGGTGGTTCAGTTATTAAAACCAAAGAGAGTAATTCATGTTTGCGGTTCAACCGGTGGTGGACGCGATAAATCTCGCCGTCGGCCGATTGGACGCCTGGTAGGTCAAAAAGCGGATATTTTTATTGTTACCGACGAAGACCCGTATGAGGAGGATCCGCTGGAAATAATGAAAGAGGTCTCCATTGGCGCTGTTGAGTCCGGAAAAATCATCAGCAAAAATTTGTTTGAGATTCCAAATCGTCGCGAGGCTATAAAAAAAGCGGTAGAAATTGCCTTGCCCGGGGATCTGATTCTAATAACCGGCAAAGGAAGCGAGCAGGCAATGTGCGTAGCAGGCGATAGGAAGATTTTGTGGGATGATCGCCAGATAGTAAGAGAATTTCTTGGATAATTCCTCCTCTATCAGGGGAGCAGGGCAAGATCTATAATATCATCATGGTAATGAAGGTAATAAAATATGATTAGTATAATTATACCGGTTTATAATCGGCCGGGAGCATTAAAAAGATCACTTATGTCTGTCTGTAGACAGACATACAAAAGTATTGAAATTATTGTAGTTGATGACGGCAGTAACCCGGCAGTAGAATTACCAATTACCCATTTTCGCACCAATAATGCGATTGCAACTACTGACGAGATCAATTCTCCATCCATTTGCAGATTTAGTAACGACCTGGATAAAGAGCCGGAAGACCGTGGCAAAAAAATTCAATTGGTGCGCCAGCAAAATAAAGGTGCCCCCGCCGCTAGAAATAAGGGGTTTGAGTTATCCGGAGGTGAATATGTAATATTTTGGGATGCGGATGTAATCGCGGAGCCGGAAATGCTTGAAAAAATGTACAACGCTTTACAAAATAATCCATCTGCCGGTTATGCATATTCAGATTTTTATTTCGGTAACAGAAAAATGCCTTCCCAGCCATTTGACGCGGATAAATTGAGAAAAATAAATTACATCACTACTGCCAGCTTGATCAGAAGAAAAGATTTTGTCGGTTTTGATATAACCCTAAAAAAATTTCAGGATTGGGATCTGTGGTTGACAATGCTCTCCAAGGAAAGAACTGGGATTTATGTACCGGAGTATTTATTTCGGATTCTGCCCGGAGGCACGATGAGTGCCTGGTTGCCATCATTCGTTTACCGGGCTCCATGGCGATGGTTGCCGATTATTCGAGGCAGAGTGAAAAAATATCTTGAAGCCGTACAGGTTATTTTGAAGAAGCATGGCCTGGAACAATGAGCATGAAACATTGAACATGGAGCATGAAACAAAAAAACCCGAACAGCTTACAAGTAAACATCACCAGAAATCGTCATCTTGAGCGCAGTCCGTTCGCCCTGGCGAACGGACGAAGTCGAAAGATCCCATTGTTAGAGCCGATAACCGGGGGATCCTTCGATTTTGTTCACTCCACTCAGGATGACATGGGTGATTGTAAACAACATTGGATTTTCTAACATTTTACGTTCTTCTCCGTCACGAAAATCATCAACATACCAATATACAGAATCCCAAAACCATGAAATAGCGCCGGAGTGGTGATATTGGCGATGAGGAGGGCGGAGGCACCCGCGAGCAGTCCGCGCGCCAAGGCGAAGTCTCCGCCAGTTTGGCGGTAGGCGAGCTGAAAAAGGTAATACGAAATAATAAAAATAAAACAAAGAAAAATAATTGTACCAACGACGCCAAGCTCGGCGAGCATCTCAAAATAGCCCCAGTCAAATTGTGTTCTTGTTACGCGGTTCTTCGTAACCGGATCAAGATAGCGGACGGTCGCACCGAGACCGGAGCCGAACCAGGGAGCGGTCTCTATGGAGTGAGAAATGTCCGGTAGCATGGCGAGACGGATCGCACCGCTCGTGTCCGCCATCGGCGCGGAAATCCCGCTGGCGCGCAATCCCAGCAGTTCAAGACCAAACGAGTTTCCCCGGCTGGCGAGTAGGCTGAATAGGATGAAGATTACCATCATCAACCCGGCGGTGGTGGCCGAAACCGTGAACCAGCGGCATACCGGACTTCGGATGGCGAGTACCGCCATTCCCACGATGAGAGCGAGGAAATAAATCCGCGAAAAATTTAAAATCAGAATCACTGAGGAGATCGCCAACAAAGCCCAGAGTTTTTTAGAACGGATATCGTTAATTAGTCGCGCGGCGATTACCAAAATTATTGGCAGGATAAATAATTGTTCCGGCAGGACCACCCGAAAAAAATTATTACCAAGATCGGTTATTTTTCCGGCGGCCATATTGCGAAACCAATGATAGTAGGTGTCAGGAAGATACCCGAACCCGCCGGAGTAGATGAGGAATGTAAGGAGTGAAAAAATGGCGGTGCCAATAATCCAGGCCGAAATTATCGGCGTGAAGATTTCCCGAGCGGACTCGCGAAATTCAACAGCCGGAAAAAACAGTAATATAAAAAAGAAGAGAACCGCGTCTTGCAGGATATTGGTCGGCGCGTGGCCGCTCACGAAGCCGTTCACGATCGCCAAAATAACGACTCCGGCAAGAACAATGGCGCAAATGCCGAGCGAACGAGGTGGTAGCGACAACCTGAATTTTTTCCTTCGGATCCGCTCAATCAACCAGATCGTTCCAAACACTCCCAAAAACCAGGTGCGGAGCAATAAACCTTGAAATTCAAAAAAATGGCCGGCTCCGTCCAGTAGCAATTCTCCAATCAACATGAACCAACCAAGCTTTGGATTTTTCAGACAAAAATAAACAAAAATAATAATCGCAAGCAAGGCGATTATTTGATTGGCAAACGGTTCTTGATAAGTAAGAAATGAAAGCAATCTGGCGAAAAGATATCCGGAGACAAGCGAGACGACTGGCATATAAACAAGGACAGCCTTAATTTAATTGCGCGGAAACAAAATTTTTATACCCGTTCAAGAATTCAGCGGCCGACATTTCTTGTTTTCCCTCAATCTGCAACTGCAAAATTTGCAATGATCCGTCTAACGCGCCCGCAAAAATACAACCATTGGCCACTACAATCGCGCCGGGCTTCGCCGCGGTCGTTGTCGGCCGCGCCGACAAAATTTTGATCCGTTTGCCATTCCAGAGTGTCCATATTCCCGGCCAGGGAAAAAGCCCGCGATACAAATTATAAATTTCATTCGTCGGTTTATTCCAATCAATCCGGCCGGAGTCGCGATCCAGTTTTTTGGTAACGGTCGCGAGAGAGTTGTCCTGCGCCACCGGCTTAATCGTCCCCGACAAAAAAAGCGGCGCGGTTTCTCGCAGTAGCGCGACGGCGCGAGGCGCCATTTTTTGTTCCAGTGTTTGGTAAGTGTCATCCGGATCAATCAAGACCTCTTCCTGCGCCAAAATCGGTCCGGTATCCATTCCGGCATCCATCAGCATTATGGTAATTCCGGTTTTGTTTTCTCCGTTCATGATTGCCGACTGAATCGGGGAAGCGCCCCGGTACTTGGGGAGCAGGGAAGTGTGGACATTGATTGTCCCGCCCGACGGCAGATCCAAGATTCTCTTCGGAATCAACAACCCATACTGCGCAACGATCACCAACTCGTAATTCGCCTCGCCCGTCCGTAGCCCGATAGGGCGAAGGCGGGTAATTCGTAATTCGTAATTCCTCAACCCCTCCGGATCATCAACCGGCAGATTAATTTTTTGCGCGAGAATCTTGACCGGCGATGGCTTCAATTCGTGATGTCGGCCAACGGGACGATCCGGCTGGGTGATCACCAGCCGAACAACAAATCGCGGGTCGTTAATTATTCCGGCGAGAATCACGGAGGCAAATTCCTGGGTGCCGAAAAAAACGGTGGAGATGGCGTTAGAATTTTCCATTGTCCTGAAAATTAAACTTTAGCGGTGTCGTAAATTTCAATCGCTCGATCCACAAACAAAATTCCGTCCAAATGGTCAACCTCGTGCTGGACGACCCGCGCCAGATAGCCATGCGCCTCAAATTCCACATTTTCGCCACTCGCGTTCATGGCGGAAACCAAAATATCACGATAGCGACGCACTTTTCCCTGCTTGCCCGGCACGGATAAACAGCCTTCCACATCCACCGCGGTTTTTTTGGATAATTTCACCCACGACGGATTGATGAGCGCCATGTCGGTATCAGTTGATTCGTTCGCGCCATTTACGCGCTTATGTTTTTTGAAAGCCATTTTTCCTATGACGCACAGACGGATATTTTTGCCAACCTGCGGGGCGGCGATGCCAATTCCATCCGCCGCGTACATCGTCGGGATCAAAGCGACGACCAATTCTTGAATTTTTTTTGATTTGATCTCTCGCCTGTCAATCGGCAATGATGGTTGGCGGAGAGAAGCCGCGGGAAGTTTAACAATCGGTATATTCATAATATCATGGCGATAGAAGCGATATCGGGTTAAAATCTATTTTCCAGGAGTCCGGCACAACGCGATTGATGTCGGCGATCTCCCGGTCGGTGACCGAGGTGGCGAATTTAATGATAATTGCCTGCCAATAGCGTCCGCGATAATAAAACGGATGCATTTCAATCGGGTATATCAGTATACTCTCATTTTTCATTTTTGTCAATTCCGTTTTGAGCCGCTCGGCGAGTGCGGTCGCTTCGGACTCGGTGATTTTTCGATCCGGATTACCATAAAAAAATTTGACAATCCGGCGGTAGGGCGGGTAATCAGCCTTCCGGCGAGCGTTCAGATCAATCCGATACATTCTATCCGGCTCAAGCAATGATTTGAAAATCGCATTGGCGGTTTGATTGGCCGACAGGATCAAAACGGCGTTCGGATTCTTGCGGTATTGAATTTCTCTGATCTTGTGCCACACTCGTTCGCTGGCGTTGAATTCCGGGATGTTGAGTTCGCGATCAATTCCGAGATAGACAATCAATGCGACGCGATCCCAACGAACTTCCGCCATGGCGGCATCGGTGCCGACAATAATCACCGGACGATCGCCGACCAAAGACGTGGATGACTCGCTATCAATCGTAATTATATCATAATTAAACTTTTCCGACATTTTTTTGACCTCCGAAGCAATTCGTTCAATCCCCGGACCGAATAATCGGACGAGTGGCGAAGCGCAACGACCGCAGACCGCCGGCACCGGCTGGCTGGTTTTGCAGTAAAAACATTTCATGACATTGTCTTGATCATGATACTTCATGGGAAGTTTACAAATATTGCATAATTCCGTCCAACCGCAAAGACGGCAAATGAGGCCGGAGGCGAATCCCTTGCGATTGAGCAAAATGAATATGTCCTTATCTTCTCCAACGGAAGTCGCGACGCGCTGAATTTGTTTCTGCGTCGAAAACGGCAAAAAATTATTCTTGTCGGGAATGGATTGATAAATAACCGGAGGGATAGCGCCGTAGATGTCTTTCTTCTCGTCAACGCTTGAAAAATTAAAATCGGTGGCGCGCCAGCCGCGGCGATGCACGCTGTAATAGGCCTCCACGCTTGGCGAATAACTCATTTCAGTGTATTCGGCGCCGAATCGGCCGGCCAGAATCGTGGCAATGTCCTTGGCATTGAATCGCGGCGCCTGATCCCAATGTTTGTGATTCTCGTCATGTTCAAAGTCAACAATCACATTATCCAAATGGAAAAATGGCAGGAAAACTCCTCCTCTCGTGGCGACAATTAAATTATAGTCGCCATTTCTTATTTTAATCCAATTTTCAAATTGTTCCTTTTCTCTCAATTCACTATGCCAGATTATCGCCCGATCTCTTTGCTCGCGAGGCAAAACATCCAGAATTTCCCGGATATTCTGGATTCGCGGCGCGAGGATGAGAGTGTTCCCGATAGAATTGGCGGCGATGGCGCTGGCGTGAGTCTCCGAATTCTTGTATAAAAAATAGCGGGGATCGCGAATCGCGGGCGTGGTCGTGGGAGGTGCGTCCGCCAAAACCGTTTGCTGAAATTTTTTTCTTCTATACGCCGGCAACGACATTTTTACGAGCGTTGAAATCGGCGTTCCGTACAAAGCGCCAATTTCCGCAAGCATTGCCAATTGTCCCTCGCCGAGAAATGGCGTCGGATTGACAACGCTCCCGACCTCGCGAATATTATCGCCCGATTCTCCATGTTTCAATTCCGACACCACTCCTTGAATGGTCTTTTTTTGAAATGGAATGTCTACAATTTGCCCCACATTAAAATTCCTCTCAAGCCCGAGAGGAATTTTGTAGGTGTAGACACCGCGACCGCGCGGCAAATTACGCAATGGTATTACCTCGGCAAGCACATCAGAGTACAAAATTACCGGTTAAATAACCGACTCCGAACGGCGCCTCATAGGAATAATTTTTGAAAGTGTAATTGACACTTTTCAAGGCGCCGAGAAGAACCAAAATTGACCGGTAAGCGCATTCGGAGGCGCTGCCCACCAGTTTACCGTCCAAATTACTTAGGCCGGCGACATTACGATTCTCCAACAACTCAATCACTGACTTATCAAATTTCTCGCCGCCCGGATTGAATCCGGCCGGAGCTTCATTGTTTAGGCAATGCGACAGATCCCCGGAGGCGATAATCGCCACCCGCTTATCGCTTTCCATTATCCTTTCCTTGATTAACACGCCGAAATCCAGATGGGCTCGGGCGTTTTGGCCGCTGTAGCCGATAGGCAGAATTTTAACATCAGGCAGGTGTCCGGTAAGAAGGGACAGGGGAATTGAACAGCCGTGATCGATTTTTCGATCGTTGACAAGGCGCAGATCAATCTTCGCCAGATTGGCATCATGGGCGAGCTGGGCGGCGAAATTGGGAGAACCTTTCCAAGCCAGTTTGGTGTTCATGTCCCCGAACTCCTCAAAATTGGAGATAAAATCGGTTTCGGCGTTGACCGAAAAAGCGTCATCAAAATAACTTCCGTGCGGCGAAATTATTATGATGAGTTGCGGTTTGCTCAAATATAATTCTTCCTCCACCTTTCGTAGAGCCAGCGCGGTTTTTTTTATTTTCTCCGCGTTTTCTTTACCGATACTCGGCATGATTATCGGCGGGTGAGGGGTGATAGCCGCAAAGATGAGCGACATAGGCGCGAATTATGAATAATTAAAAATTACGAATTACGAATTAGAAGATCCTCATTACCCACAAGGCCAATTTTTCGGTTTCGGAGAATTTGGATGAATAATTAGGGTTGCCCATGGTAATCAAAATAAAGTCTCGGCCATCGCTGTTTCTTCGCACCAGCATCGCGATCCCGTAGCCGGCCTCGTTCAGGAATCCGGTTTTGCTGGCAATCACCTCGTAGGGCAAATCGGCCTTGAGGGCGATTTTGTTGGTGTGAGTATCGCGATGAGTGACACGGCTGTCATAGCTGGTCAATTCATCGTAAACATAGTCAGTCGTGCCGAGATATTCTTTGATAGTGGTATTATCAATCGCTTTGCCGAAGATTGTCAAATATTCGCGGGCGGTGGATTGGTTGCCGAGATCGTAGCCGTGGCTGTCGGAGAAAAAAGTTTTGGATAGCCCCCAGGCGCGAGCCTGATTGTTCATTTTCCGGACGAATTCGCTTTCGGTCGCGCCGACCGCCTTCACCAGCATCTTTGCCGGACGATTGAGCGAGGAAACGAGGAGAGAATCAAAGAGATCGCGGTTGCGAACCTGATCGCCGGAGGCGATTTTGAAAAGGTTGCCGGCCGGGGCATTGTCCACTTTTGGATTATAGGTGGTAATGCCGGCGAGATCAATTTTCTCGTCAAACAATTCGTAGGCGGTCATCACTTTGGTAAATGAGGCGATCGGTCGCGGCGTGTCAATGTTCTTGCCGGCGAGAATTTTGATTTCTTCGCCACCCCCATAGCTGGCGACGAGATAAGTATTGATCGGTGTGCTGAATTTACTGTCGCCGAAATAGTCGGTGTCATTCGCGGGTGTGCTTACCATTTTTCCGGTTTCCGGAAAAACCAACGGTTTGGCGATCTCCGTGTAGGGGATGTTAGCCTTGTCGCTCTGATTAGCGGTGGAAGTCGGCGACAACTGCGCCAACCCTTGATTTTCTCCATTAACCGTCTGATTATCTGCCGGCAACTGACGCAAATAAAGCGGTTCGCCAATTTGGTAGCTGGAGGCGCTGATATCATCAATCCAGACAATGTTTTTCCAATCATAACCCAAGCCGATAAACACCTCCTCGGAGGCGATATGTCGCAGTCGTCCTTTTTCAAGGACGAAGACCTTACCGTTTATTTTGGTTCCGACCAGCGTCCCATCCGGGAATGACATCATTCCGCCGCTGGTGAGGCCGGCGAGATCCGCCAATTTACCGACGACTACATTAAGATTGGGGTAGCGCAATGGGGCGATCTGCGGATCAGCGACCGAGTAATAAGATTTCCCTTTGATATAATACAACGCTCCGTTCACATCCAGTTTAATCAATCGGCCGGTGATATTTTGATCGTCCGCGCCAATCGCTGTTCCCGTTTTGTAGCCGACAATATCCGCGGGTTGAACGGAAATGATTTCATCCGGATTATAACCGAATTTTCGAACAGCCTCGCCGTTCGCAAATGGTCGGAGAGTGTCATCATCCAGTAAATAATAAGAATCGTTATTTTTCAAAATGGAATAATTTGGTAATGAAATTGGCGCTCCATCCGGATAACGAGCTAATTCGCCGAGAACGGTGGCGACGATATATTTCGGATCATACCGTGAGGCGAGAACCGAGATGCTTTTGAACGGTCGCTTTTTTCCATCTTCTAAAATATAAATCACCTCGCTATTGTCCGCCCTGAGCAATGTTCCGTCCGGATAGACCTGATCAAACCAGGTTTGCCAGAGTTTCCAAAAATTTTGATTTCCCTGCAAATGCGGAGTGTAGGTATAAAGAAAGGCGGTGGCCAAAGTGGCGGGTATAACCGTCGTATTATCAATCAGATAAGGGGTGTTGGCTTTTTTTATCCAGGATTGGTTATAGCTGTTGTCATAATACCAGCGCATAATGCCGGCGGCCGAGTCAATCTGTTTACCGAGACCTTTATTTTTCTGAATCGCCGGGTCGCTTGTATTACAACCATCGCAGACGCTGTATCCGGTCGCCCAATCCAGTTGCCCGGGCGAGGGATCTTTATCGGTGACCAAACTTTGTTCCTTTTGGAGTTTTACCAGCAGATATTTCGGATTGATTTTGTATTGCTCGGCCGCGTTGAAAATAATTTCTCCCACACCCCTCCTCGTGCCACTGGCATCTTCGGTGGACAAATTCCCAATAAAGCCACCCTTGTTGGACAGAAAACTGTTAATGTCCGGTAGACTCATACTCCGATGATCCTGCAACTCCGCGTCGCTGATAATAAAATTCGGATCAAAATCCTTGGCCAACGCCAATTGACCGGATGGAGCAAGCATCGCGATCGATATTAAAATAGCGACTGATTTATTTTTTCTAATCATAGGTTTTGATTATAGCACAATCGCGGGCATGTTGCCATTGAACATGGAATATGGACCATGGATCACAGAACAACACGAAGGACGGCTCGTTTTGTTCAATATTCTATGATCCATGCTATGTGCTACATATCGCATTGCAATCACGAGCTTTATTTGCTAGAATTGACCAATATGGAAACTGGAAAACTACACATCGTCGCCACCCCGATCGGCAACCTCGGCGATATTACATTACGGGCACTTGAAACTCTGAAAACAGTGGATTTTGTGCTCTGCGAGGATACGCGCGTCACCCAGGTACTCCTCAATCATTTCGGAATTAAAACGCGAACGATCAGTTATCACCAACATAGCGAAGCGGCTAAAGTCCGGCAGATTAGCGAGCTTTTGGAATCCGGCAAGAATCTCGCCTTGGTAACCGACGCCGGCACGCCTGGAATCAGCGATCCGGGAAATAGGTTGATTGAGCAATTAATAATTAATAATTACCAATTAATAATTACGCCGATTCCCGGACCGTCGGCCTTGATCGCGGCGCTGTCAATTTGCGGATTTCCGACCGATAGGTTTCTTTTTCTGGGATTTCCGCCTCACAAAAAAGGGCGGCAGACATTTTTTAATGAGTTGGCGACGCTAGAGCACACGATAGTTTTTTATGAATCCTGCCATCGTGTTGCCAAATGTATCGGCGAATTGGCAAGAGTATTGGATCCGGCCAGAAAACTGTGCGTTGCCCGGGAAATCACCAAAAAATTCGAATCGGTCTATCGCGGAACCGTGGCGGAAATTGTTCAACAAAAAATCCCCGCGAAGGGGGAATTTGTGATTGTGATTGCGGGGGAATGATGGAATTCCCGGACGAGTGATTCCAGCATGCTTTCCATTCCCTTCGTGGTTCAGACGGGAATAGTATGCTACACTGTCTTCACTCGCCCGGGTTCAGAGAACGACACGCCGAAACCGCCCACGCCGGGAATATAGGATCCTGTCGATCGGGGGAGGCAATCGCAGCCCGGTAGCTCGCGCTACCAAGGAGCCGATGGCCGATCCTTACCCGGTTCAGTTGGCGAGCCATACTCCCTACATAATGGAGTGTAGCAGAATTTAACGGTTTGTAAACAGTTATGAAAAATTACTATATCACGACCACCCTCCCCTATGTTAACGCCGAACCGCATATCGGCTTCGCATTGGAAATAATTCAGGCTGATGTTTTGGCGCGTTATCATCGCCTGCTCGGCGAAAAAGTCATTTTCAATACCGGCACCGACGAGCATGGATTGAAAATTTATCGCAAGGCCGAGGAGCAAGGGATCACTCCGCAAAATTATTGCGATCAATACGCCGCCAAGTTTGAAATTCTGAAATCGGCTCTAAATCTCTCATATACCAATTTCATCCGCACCACTGATTCCGGCCATCAGGCCGCGGCCCAAGAATTCTGGCGACGCTGTCTCGCGAATGGCGATATTTACAAGAAAAATTATCGGGTTAAATACTGCGTCGGTTGCGAGCTGGAGAAAACCGATTCCGAATTAACGGATGATCATTGCCCGACTCATCCCACGCTGGAAATAGAATTGATTGAAGAAGAAAATTATTTCTTTCGTTTTTCCAAATACCAGTCTGCCTTGCTGAAGCTCTATGCCGATCGGCCGGATTTCGTGGTGCCGTCCAATCGTTTGGAGGAAATTAAAAAATTCACGGAGCGCAGTCTTGAAGATTTCAGCGTCTCTCGTCTCAAAGCCAAAATGCCCTGGGGAGTGGCTGTTCCGGACGATGACGCTCAGGTGATGTATGTCTGGTTTGACGCACTCATCAATTATATCTCCACTCTCGGCTGGCCGGAAAATCAAGAAAATTTTAACGCTTTTTGGCCGGCGGTGCAGGTGGCGGGCAAAGACAATCTGCGTCAGCAGAGCGCGATGTGGCAGGCGATGCTCCTGTCGGCGAATTTGCCTCCCAGTCGCCAGATATTCATTCATGGTTTTATCACCGCCAATGGAGAAAAGATGAGCAAAAGTCTTGGAAATGTCATCAATCCCATTACTCTAACCGAGAAATACGGCGTTGATGCTACCCGCTATTATTTGCTTGGGGCGTTGCTGTCAAGCGACGATGGCGATTTCACGATTGAAAAATTTGAGAATTATTATACTGCCCACCTGGTGAATGGGGTGGGAAATTTGACCAGCCGAATTTTGACCATGGTGGAGAAATATTCCGGCTCGGCTATTCCGAAAAAATCCGCGAGCGAGTCTGATACCCCTGACATCGGGAAATTTTGGAATTCATATTCCGACGCCCTCCGCGTTTACGATTTCAACGCCGCCATCGCGCTCGTCAATGGCTTGGTATCCGTTCTTGACGCCCGAATTTCCGCGGATAAACCCTGGGAGAAAGCAAAAGACGGCGAGGATATTTCCCCGTTGCTCTATTTACTCGCCGAAGGTCTGCGTCACATCGGATTGGCTCTACTGCCGATCATTCCGGCAACGGCGGAAAAAATTCTCGGCCAATTGGGAATTGATTCCGACAAAATTAAGGATATTAAGGCGGAAGAACAATGGGGACTTCTGAAAACTGGTACACAAATAAAAAAAGGTGATATACTATTTCCGCGCTTGCAAAAATAATTCGTAATTCGTCCGCCTTCGCTAAGGCTACGGACGGATAAATAATTTTTAATTCGTAATTGAATTATCTATGTCAGTCCTTGATATCAGTCTTCTCGTCATCATCGGTGGATTCGCGCTGGCCGGTCTCTGGTTCGGTCTGATTCACACCTTGGGCTCGTTGGCCGGAACCATTGCCGGCGCCTATTTGGCCAGTCGCTATTATGAGCCGATGTCCGGCTGGCTCATAAAAATCACCGGTTGGGAAGGGAATAAAACCAAGGTGATAATGTTTATTTTGGCGTTTATCATTATCAACCGCTTGGTGGGATTCCTATTTTTTCTGCTGGATAAGGTTTTGAGCATAGTTACTCGTTTGCCATTTATCAATTCGCTTAATCGCTTGCTCGGATTTCTTCTCGGACTGGTAGAAGGTGTTTTCACGATCGGTTTGGTGGTTTTCTTCATTGAGCGATTTCCGCTTTCAGAAAAAATTATGACTCTTCTCGCCGCCTCCACGGTCGCGCCGTATGCCAGCAAGGTTGCCAATATCTTCATTCCCTTGCTCCCCGACGCTTTGAAAATGTTGAAATCCACGGTTGATTATGTGCAGGGAAAAATACTTTGATAAAAATTGAGAACGATTTTTTCATGCTTTTTGATACTCATTGTCATCTCCAATTCAATTCATTCAAGGACGACCGCCCTGACGCTCTGACGCGCAGTCTGGATCGAGGCTTGATTTTGAATGTTGTCGGCACGCAAATTGATACCAGTCGCGCCGCCGTGGCCTTTGCGGAGCAATATGACAATATCTATGCCACCATCGGACTACATCCGATTCATACCGCCGAGATCGATGTTGACGAAGAAGAAACCTCGTTCATTTCGCGCGCCGAGGTTTTTGATTACGACGAATATCTGAAACTGGGGAGGAGTCCTAAAGTCATCGGCATTGGTGAATGCGGTTTGGAGTTATTCCATCTCCCGCCGGAGTTATCAAGGGAGGAAATTTTGACGAAACAAATTGAGATATTCCGATCGCAGTTTAGGCTGGCCGAGGAATTGAGATTGCCACTTGTTTTACATGTCAGCGAAGCGCATCCCGAAATGATTGATTTGCTTAAATCCTACAATCGTCCGATCCGGGGAGTGGTGCATTGCTTCACCGGCGATTGGACAAATGCCCAAGAATATCTGAAACTCGGGTTGCATATCGGACTTGGCGGTGTAATTACATTTCCTCCGAAAAAACTTAATCCTGAGACGCAACTCGGTCTTACCGAGGCGATTCTGAAAATTCCACTTGAAAAAATCGTGGTGGAAACCGATTCACCTTATCTCGCGCCCCAGGCCTATCGCGGGAAAAGATGCGAGCCGTGGATGGCGGAGGAAACAGTAAAAAAAATCGCGGAAATAAAAAAACTCGGGGTCTACGAGGTCAATGAAGCGATTTTGAAAAACAGTTTGGAACTTTTTAATGTTTCGATTGTCATTTGACTATGAGCCCTGAACTCAAATTAAAAATAGAGCGATTGCGCGAGCAGATAGACGACCTCCGCTACCGTTATCATGTATTGAATGATCCGCAGGTTACCGATGCTTCGTATGATGGCCTGATGTCCGAGCTTCGAGAAATAGAGCAGACGCATCCGGAGATGATTACCGCCGAATCGCCGACACAGAGAGTGGCGGGCAAGCCATTGGAAAAATTCGTGAAGGTTGTCCACCGCGTGTCGCAATGGTCGTTTGATGATGCCTTTGAAGAAAGTGATATTGAGGATTGGCAGGAAAGAAACCTGAAAATTTTGGAAAAAAATCTCGGCGCTCGTCCGACCGATCTGGATTATGTTTGCGAACTCAAGATTGATGGTCTGCATATTGTCCTCACCTATGAAAACGGGCGATTGAAGACCGCCGCCACGCGCGGCGACGGCAAGGTTGGCGAAGATGTGACGCAGAATATCCGGACTATCCACTCGGCACCGATCAAGTTGAAGCAAGCCATTAATCTGGTGGCCGAAGGCGAGGTTTGGCTGGGGACAAGTATGCTGAAAACCATCAATCGTGAAAGAGAGAATAATAACGAGCCGCTGTTCGCCAATCCACGCAATGCGGCCGCCGGAACCATTAGACAGTTGGACGCGAATGTGGTCGCGAAAAGAAAACTTCAACTCACCGCCTACGATATTTCGGCCGGTGGCGAGGACTTCAAAATTGAATCCCAAGCCGACGAATTGCGCATTCTGAATTCGTTGGGTTTTTTTACCGACACCCATTGGAAAATTTGTAAGGAAGTCAAGGAAATTGTTGATTTGTGGAATCAGTGGCAGGGGCAAAAAAAACGACATGAATTTTGGATTGACGGTATGGTGATAAAAATCAATCAAAGGAAATATCAGGAAATACTCGGATACACCGGCAAGGCTCCGCGCTGGGCGATCGCTTTCAAATTTCCGGCCGAGCAGGGGACGACGATAATCAAAGATATTTACGCCCAGGTGGGACGCACCGGCGCTTTGACGCCGGTCGCCTTGATGGAGCCGGTCAAATTGGGCGGCACAACCGTGACGCACGCCACTTTGCACAATTACGACGAGATCAAACGGTTGGGTGTCCGAATTGGCGATACGGTCGTCGTGGAAAAAGCCGGCGATATCATTCCGAAAGTGGTGCGCGTTCTCGATAAAATGCGAACCGGGTCGGAAAAAAAAGTTCGCGAACCTCGCGTTTGCCCGATTTGTCATTCCGGCGTCTCCCGAAAGGAAGTAATTGAAAAAAAGCAAAATAATTCGGTTGCCCTGTTTTGTCTCAACCCGAAATGCTTCGCGCAAAAACTGCAAAACATCATTCATTTTGTTTCCAAAGACGCTTTTGATATTGACGGGCTCGGCAGAAAAATTGTGGAGCAATTGCTGAATGAGGGATTGATAAAAAATTTTGCCGATATTTTTTCGTTGCAAAAAGGGGATTTGCAAGCGCTGGAAAGATTTGCCGAGAAATCAGCGGATAATTTGATTGGCTCCATCCGCTCGGCAAGAGAGATTACTCTGCCAAGATTCATTTATTCTCTTGGTATTCCCCATGTGGGAGAGGAAACGGCGATCAGATTGGCGCAAAATCTTTACGGACTTGACGGAATTATGAATGTCGATTTGGAACAACTGCAAAATGTTCCCGATGTCGGACCGAGAGTGGCTGAATCAATTTATGATTATTTCAGAGATCAAGAAAATAGAGAAATTGTTTCCGACCTATTGAAGAACGGCGTTCATATAATTGAAGCTGAAACGAAAAAAAACAATCCAACCCTCTCCGGCAAAACTTTCGTGTTAACCGGTACATTGACCGGAATGACCCGAGACGAGGCGAAGGAAGCGATTCGCGCGCGGGGCGGTGAAGTATCAGGCTCGGTGAGTAAGAACACGGATTATCTGGTGGCCGGAGAAAACGCCGGCAGTAAGTATGACCGCGCGGTAGCATTACAGATAAAAATTTTGACCGAGGCTGAATTTTTCAAACTGGTCGGTAAATAAATATCTGTTTAGGCGGTTTGACATCCGACGCGCATGGTGTTAATGTCAATTTAGGGATTGGTTTGTAAATAGAGTATTATAAGGGCGAACGGAGGTTTTAAGGAAGAACGCTGAAATCGGAGAATAATGGATGCCAAAACTGACATTTATTATTTTCCGATTTTGCGGGACGGCTCCAACACCCACCTCCAAAAAACCCCTTCCGATCCATGGTTATCCCTTTATGCCTCAGAAGCCAGAGAAAACCATGGATCAACACTCTGGGCCACCTACCCCATCCCCGCTCCTCTGGTGGAGAGTAGTTCGCAGTCCGACTACTCTCCATCTCCCCCCAATTTTCCCAATCCATGGAATTTTTTTTGTATAAAAAAAGCCCCGATAAAGGGGCTAAATTTTTTTTGGGCGGCGTTCAGGTGAACACCGCTCCTCCTTAAAAAGATGGACCACCAGATCCGAGCTTGCGCACTCCTGCGGGGGAAGGAGAAACAGAGACCCACAGGGGCGCCTAATAGGCGGAGGCGCAATGCGCAAAGGCTTGGGGTAGCCCGAGCTCGGTCTGGTGATCCATCGCCTGGATGTAGGGTGATTATATTCGTTAATTTGGATTTTGTCAATGGTATTTGCGTAATAACGATTTTTTTAGTACAATATCTTCATTATGAAATTGAATATAGTGCAGATTGAACAAATCGCGAATTTGGCCAGACTCAAGTTAAATCAGAACGAAAAAAATCTTTATGCTGAACAATTATCAGTGGTTTTTGATTATATTGAAATGCTGGAGGAGGTGGATACGGACAATGTCAAGGAAACCTACCAGGTTACCGGACTCCTCAATGTGGTTAGGGATGACAAACCGGAAATCAGCGATGTCGAAGCCGTCAAATCGTTGGTGGATTGTTTTCCGGACAAAATCCGGAATTTATTGAAAGTCAAAGCGGTGTTTGGCGATGAATCATAACCGGATCATTTTTTGACATTATGCTGAATCAATTAACAATCAAGCAGGCGCATAACGGCCTCATGAATAAGGAATTTTCCAGCCAAGAATTGACAAGAGATTGTCTCGCCAGAATTGGTGAACGAAACAACGATTTGAACGCTTTCATCACCGTGACCGAGGAATTGGCGCTGGCGGAAGCGAGAAAAGCGGACAAACTTATCAAAGAGAATAGGGCGGCAATCCTTACCGGAATTCCATTCGCGGTGAAAGATGCCATCTGCGTTGAAGGCGTCCGCTCCACCGCGGTGGCAAAAATTTTGGATAATTATATCGCGCCATTTGATGCCACCGTTATAAAAAAAATTCGAGATAAGGGCGCTGTTCTGCTCGGAAAAAATAATTGCGATGCTTTTGGTCATGGCGCCAGCAATGAGAACTCAATGTACGGACCGGTGCGGAATCCGCATGATT
>JBBTQT010000143.1:0-1660 GCA_038065575.1 Patescibacteria group bacterium | reverse complement strand
ATTATATAAAAACCAGCCAATATTTACATATGAAGGAATATTCAAATTTTTATATCCAGAATTAGAATTTATCCCATCAAGACCAATTGGTGCAACTTTAAAGAATATTGAATATTGCTTTTTTAGACAATATAGAATTGGTTGTGAAGTATATGACATAAATTATAATAAAATGTATGAATATTATCCAGAAACTTTAAATAAAAAATTATCTCCAAAAATATTATATTTAATATATCACAATTAGCATGTTGAATAGATAACAGAGAATATGTCATTTTCAGCATTTAAAAATAATCTATTTAAAAAATATAAAACAAACACATCACAATTATTAACATCAAAATATAATTACAAAGCAATTAATTATGATGATGTATTATTATTTAATAATATTGATGACATAAAAAATGAAATTAAAAAATATGATGATAAGGAAGCCAAATTAAAATATATTACATTTGACCCATTAAATAAATTTGTTAATGAATTATTGATCAATCACAAAATTTCAATTCCTTGTTTAAAAAGTAAAGATAGTAATATAATTTCATTGCCATTCAAGATTAATAAAACAAATATTTCAATTTCTCAATTTTAGGATAATGACAATGTCGGCATTAATAATTTATTAACACTTGAATATTATAAAAAAATAATGAAAATATAGAATTCAATTTCAGAAAAAATAATTAATAAAAAATATTTATCAAATTATAATAATCAGACATTAGATTTATTCACACAATACAGACCAACTCCAATTGTGACAAGATTAATTGAATCAAAAAATTATGAATTAACACAAATTGACCAATCAAAAGCTTATACATCACAATTATTAAAAATATCTAAAATTCCAATATTTACAGTATTTTCAGTTCCACAAATTTATAATAATGAAAATATTGTTGATTTCAATATTTATTTAATTGAAGTCTTAAAAAATGATTGTATATTTAATCAAAAATACACTTTGATTTATGGGTATAATTTAAGAGCATTAAATTTAAAAAAATATTCAATTAAATTTGTTATTGAACATGCATACACTGAAGATATAAAAACAACTGATATTGTTAAAGAATTATATGATAGTGATATTGATGAAATCAAGAAAAAATTTATAATGAATAATATCATCGGAATGTTAGGAAAATTTAGAAATACAAAAGAAATTACAACATTATATAATAATGAACAAGATTTACAAAACAAATTATCAATTGATGGTGGTCATTATTATAATTTATCAGATGATGAATTTAAATTGTATCAACATATAACAAAAAATATATCATTGATGACAAACGGATATTTATATTTTCACATGATGATATATGATAACATGAGATCTGAATTATATAATAAAGTTAAATTATTAAATAAAAATAATATTGTTATTCATGGTATTAAAACAGATGCAATATATATTCATCATATATCACAAAGTGATAATATTTCAAAAATATTTAATATTGCATCAGATAATAATTCATTGTTTGAAAATATAGGATTGTGGAAGATACAAACAAGAGTTGAAGAATATGATACAATCCTAACAACACAACAAAAAATTATTATTGACAATGATTTAAATGTTATATCATATGACAAAAATAATATTATTAAAAATTAAATATTTATATTTATTTTATTT
>JBBTQT010000142.1:2212-10501 GCA_038065575.1 Patescibacteria group bacterium | reverse complement strand
GTGCCGGGATTACCCATGGATAGATCAGCGGTGGCCGTGGCGCCGCCAGTAACTACCACTCCGGTCGCCGGAGTTAACGAACCGGCGCCGGGAACAAATCCATCGCAAGTATAAGTTCCGGCTTTAACTTTGATTGAGTAGGTGCCATCGGCACCGGAAACGGATTGATTCCGACCGGCCGAGCCATAACAATTGATTTGAGCACCCTGCACATTGGAGCTATTCTTCGTGACCGTGCCGGAAATCGTGCCATAGTTGGCGGCGGTGGCTTGCAAATTTTGTGAAGTCAGACTGGTGCCACCGGAAACGGTCATAATCGCGCAACTCACCTGTCCATAAGTGCCGGCAAACGCCTCCACCCGCCAAGTACCATTGGAAACATAAAGCGTATAGTTGCCGGAGGTGTCGGTTGGCGATCCGGTGTTGCCGCCGAGCGGAGTAAAGCTGGTACAGGTGTCGGACGCTCCGACTTTTTGGGCGTTCACGAAAGCGTATTTCATGGCGCTGGCATTTTCGTCCAACACCTGTCCGGAAATCGTTACACTACTCTTGACCATTTTCACGGTAATACCGGCGGCGCTCGTCACGAGCGTTCCATTAACATAAACATCGGCAGTGGAATTGTTATCCGTGGCCACATTACCGGAATCGCCTTTGATGGACACCTCGTCCGGTGAAGTGCAGGGCATGCCCGGGGCGCAGGCGGATAGTTGATATGTTCCGACCGTGGCCTTCAAAATGAAGGTGCCATCGGTTTTGGATTGGGTAAATCCGCCACGGCAGTCTTTTGAAGCGCCGGTCGTGCTGTCAAAACAACCGGTGGGACGGGCGTCAACAAAGACATTGGGGATGGCGGTTGCGGAACCATCAACCACTGTGCCGATAATTTGCTCGGAAGCGACAGTAAGGGCAAAAGTAAGAGTAAGATCGGAGCTGACGATCACCGCGGTCTGGGGAGGAGGTGGAACAAAGGAGAAATCAGGCATGGCCGGAGCGGCTCCGGAGGACATGGTATCAAACGGTATGTAAGGACCGACTCCACATTGATAAGTGGTATTTGGCTGGGCTTTGAGCGAACCTGAGGCCGCGCCACTGCCATTGGTCGTAACCTTCTTCATCACCGGCGCGGAGGAAGCGTTGTTATTGGGAGCAAAACAAAAGATAGTCATGTTGGTGCTGGCCGGACCGCCGGTGATGGTGAAGGTTATATCCTTGCCGGTGGCCGATAAATCCGATTTCTTGAAATCAACCGCAGTTGCGGAGGCGGCAACCAAAGTGATTTCCTGAAAATTACTGCCACCACCAATGTCCGAGGCCACGCTTGGATCAATGAATATGCCAATACTGTATTTTCCGGCGGATAAAGCGGTAAAGGAATACGCACCGGTGGCATTCGTGGATACTTCCTGATGACCGGCACCCATGCCGTCAAGGAATACTTTCACTCCTTGCAAACCGCTGTCTTCGCCACCACAAGTATTACCGGTGGAAGTGCCCTTGCAGACTTTACCGCTGATGGCCAAACCGCCACCGGCCATAATTGTAAACGGCGCGGTGGTGATGGTGGCGCCTTGCTTCACTCCGCTCGCATCCTTCACGATCGCGGAAACGGAATAAGAACCGGCCGCTGCAGGGTTATAAACATTGTCCAATTCAAACCTTAATTGATCGCCACTGGTCATCGCCGTTCCACTATGCGCCAAAGTCAAAGTAACCGTATTGGCGATCGTGTTCGTCACCATGGCGGAAATGGTGGTAACTCCTGGTCCGGATCCATTCAAATCCGCGTTCATAAATGAGTTGGCGGTAGTGGGCAAAGTGGTGGAAGTAAGCACAAAGCCGGTTGGTAAAGTCAAGATGATGCTCGCGCCGGTGGCCAAAGCGGCCGGAGCGGCGAATTCGCAGGTCATTCTGGTTGCCTTGCCGGCCATAAAGGAATTGGACGCGCAACGCTGAGGATTTTGCCAGAAAGTGGCAAAATTGGTGCTGCTGAAATCCGGTTTGTCCGCGCCACCGATCATTCCACCGGTCGTGGCGGAATTTTGCACCATACCCTGGGCGATATTAGTGGTGCCATTGGCGACAATGGTGGCTCCCGCACTCAAATCTTTCACTCCGGTAACTGTCACCTTATATTGTTGCGCGGTGACCATTCCCACTCCGGTAATCTCCACGCCATTGGCTTCGGCGCGATAACTGAGAGTGGCAGCGCTTAAATTGAGCTGAGTGCCGACCGGACTTTCAATCGCGTAGTTGGCGGATGTAGCGGCCGTGGTCGGATCAACCGGCTGATCATAAGCGACCCAGACTTTGAAATTATCAGCGTCGGCCGAAACCACCGTCGGACTGGTGGCCGTGAAAGCGGCATTCACCGTGGTAAAACATTTTACTCCGGCGCTCGCGAATACCAACCCGACCCCGTCGGCCAAGTCAGTGCCGGCCTGGACGCAATACCGAGTATTTGAAGCCAAGATTTGCTTCATGCCGATGTGAACCGCTTTTTGCATGGAATCATAACGGATTGCAACCAAAGTTGGATCAAGCGCCTCACTATTGTTGAGAACGCTGTTGGTGTTGGAATCAATAAACAGGAAAACCGAGGTGGTGGCAAAGCTTACGGTACTAGGATCAACATCCTCGCTGAATTTCACCAGAATATCACCGGTATTATGCACCACATTCACTGCCCCGTCCGCCGGGGTGATTGACGACAGAGTAGGAGCGGTAACATCTGTTCCGGCACCGGTCTTAAAAAATATATTTCTGACCATGCCCATCATCTGATTACCCTGATTGCTAACACTGCCGGAAATTGTAAGAGTATAATTGGTGGAAGCGGTTAAATTTGAGCTTGGATTGATTTTCAACCGCCGATTGGTCGCGTCCCAAGTAAACGCGCAACCGGCAGTACAAACATTTGTTCCCGACGCCACTCCATTCGTCACTGTTTGCAATGAGATATTCGCGGAACTTGTCACCGACCCGGCGCCGGTAATCGCCATGTTGCCGGAATCTCCTTTGGAGAATTCAACAAACAAATTGCCATTGGTCGGAAAATCCTGTGCTCCGGCCGTGGGAATACTACCCACTACGGCGGGTGGCGTGCTATTGCTAGAGGCGGAAAAAGAACCGGTTCGGAAAGTGGAAGAAGCGACATTGTCCAATTTATTCCCGGCAATATCAAAAGTGGAAGTGTTGATGTTGAATGAATACCAGGTGCTCGTAGTCAACGCGGAGTGAGTACAGCCGATTGTCGTGGTGGAATTGGAGAAAGTCACGGCTGAACACAAATTTGCTCCGGTAGGCGCGCCGAGAGCGGAATTGCCGGTCAGAGCCTTGAGAACCACTGATGCCTTATCCCCGGCGCCACCGACAAAGATACTGCCTTGCGTGGTACTGCTAACTGTCGCCATGGTCTCGGAATAAGTTACCTGCGCCAATGTATCCGGCGGCACAAAGGTAAGAGCGTTGGTCGGCAAAACCGTGGAAACGGCCGGCGCGGCGCTGTCAATCGTGATTATGCCGGACGTAATTCCGGTGGAAACGACGGAGGTGGAAGTTACATTGTAAGTATTGACTCCGGAAGCCATTTCCACCCGAAAGCTATGACCGTTGACGGCATTGGCGTTGATGGCAATTGCCAAAATATAAGGAGTGGTCGTCACTCTTGGCGCTTGAGTGCCATTCATCGGATCATTATCAGCATCAAGATCAATGGTGGTTGTCACGCCGACGGAAATCGTTTGTCCCATTCCGGGAAAACCCAAAAGAGTGTCACCGATATTATAGGCGTTATTGCCGTTCACATCATGAAATAAAAACGCCACCGGATTTGTGCCGAAATCAGTATTGGCGGTATTGGATACCTGGATTATTCTGAAAGTGGAGCTGGTGAGATACTCAACAGCGTCTGTGGATAAAGAAAATTTCAAGGCGTTAACAAACCCGCCCGGTTTTATTCTGCTTGAAGCTGATTCCCGCGCGGTAAGATCCGCGATGGAAACTTCACCTACCGCCGCCTGCGCCTGCCACACCGACCACAAAGAAAAAAAGACGGCCAGCGCGAACACCGTAATAATAAAATAAATTCCATTGGATTTAATTCTCGCCGGAGAAAAAAATCCTTTTGCGGACGTAAGCATAAGACAATAAAATAATAAAAAATAATTTTTGTATTCAATGTCCGCATTATACAATAAATCATAATCAAACACAAAGTGGATAAGTTATAAACCAAATTTCATTGAACAAAAAAATGACTCTGATATAATCAAAGTCATTTTTTATTACAGTTTCTCTCACCCGCAAAGGGATTCTTCGCTCCGCTCAGAATGACGCGGTAATTCGCCTGCTCGGCGTAGCGAAGCGAAGCCGAGTAATTATTAATTTGTAATTCATCACGCAATCCCCTGTCCCTGCCCCATTCCATAACCGGTACCGGCCGGAATCAAGCGACCGATAATGACATTTTCTTTCAACCCTTCCAAATAATCCACTTTGCCGGTAATGGCGGCGTTCACGAGAACGCGAGAAGTCTCTTGAAAAGAGGCGGCTGACAAGAAACTTTGAGTGCTCAAAGCCACTTTACTGATACCAAGCAAAAGTTCTCGTCCGCGCGCCAATTTCTTGCCATGTCCTTCGGCCTGGAGGTTCGCGATCATCAGTTGAGATTTCTCCACTATTTCACCCGGAAGCAAATCCGTGTCGCCGGCTTCTTCCACATAAGCGCGGCTGAACATTTGCTTGATGATGATTTCCACATGCTTGTCATTCAGTCGCTGGCCTTGGGCGGCGTAGATTTCCTGAATTTCGGTCAAAACATACCTTTGCACCGCGTTTCGTCCCCGCAATTCATAAAGTTCATTCAAATCAATACTGCCTTCCGTCAACTGGGCGCCTTTCACAATCGTATCGCCATTTTTCACCCACAATTTATAACCCATCGGAATAATGTATTCTTTGGTGGTCTTGCCATCATAAGTCAAAACCAATTGCTGGCCGACGTGAGAAACGGTGCCGGGATACTTGGCTATGACTTCTTCGCCGGTTGATCCGCGCACGATCAAAACATCGTCTTTCTTGATTTTTTGGCCGTCTTCCACCTTGGTTTCATCCTCCGAGCCGATTTCAAAAGCGATTTGCTCCTCGCCCTCGTGGAATACTTTGATGATTTTTTGTCCTCTCCGGCCTTCAAAAATTTTCCGTCCGGTCGGTCCGACAATAATTTTGCCATCGGCGTCTTCTATTTCTACCGCGCCGGAAACCTCGGACAAAATCGCTTTGCGTTTCGGCATGCGCGCCTCAAACAATTCTTCCACCCGCGGCAAACCTTGAGTGATATCGCCACCGGCCACGCCACCAAGATGAAATGTTCTCATGGTAAGCTGGGTGCCGGGTTCGCCGATGGATTGCGCGGCGATTACGCCGGCGGCCACGCCCTGATGGATCGGTTTATTGTTGCCGAGATCATAGCCGTAGCATTTAATACAGACACCCTTCGGCAATTTGCATTGCAGAACCGAACGCACATGAATTTCCGTAATTTTATCAGCCTCAATTCGGCGCGCCACTTCTTGCGTCACCGGCTCGCCCGCTTTCAAAATCACTTTTTTTCCATCTTTAATCGGATCAATCACATAGCGCCCAAGCACCCGCTCGGACAAAGTCTCTCCCATCTGTTCCGATTCGGTTTTATCGAATAATTCTCCGGTGGTATCGCCGCAATCATCGCTCTTGACGATTACATCCTGCGCCACATCCACCAAACGGCGGGTCAAATAACCGGCGTTGGCAGTACGCAGTGCCGTATCGGAAAGACCTTTTCTGGTACCATGAGAAGAAATAAAGAATTCCAACACGCCAAATCCTTCTTTGAAGTTGCCTTTAACCGGCAATTCAATGATTTCTCCGCTCGGCGAGGCCACCAAACCTTTCATGGCGATAACCTGCCCAAGTTGCGCCCATGATCCGCGCGCGCCGGAATCAATCATGGCGAAGACCGCGTCGTTCTTGTCCAAAACATCTTTGGTGTGGGACAATAATTTATCTTTCACTTCCGTCCAAATCTCCAACACTTTGGAATGGCGTTCCGCGTCAGTCAACAAGCCCTCTTGATATTGGCTTTCCACCAATTCCACTCGTTCGGTTCCTTCACCGAGCAATTTCGCTTTTTGCGGAATCACCGGGAATTGATCCTTGCCGAGAGAATAACCGGATTTAGTTACATATTTGAATCCGAGATTTTTAATATCATCCACGGTTTTCGCGGTTTCTTCTTGGCCGTAATGTTCCAACATCAATTGGATGATCGCAGATAAAAATTTCTTGGAAACGGTTTCGTTGTAATATGGGAGCTTATCGGGAATGATTTCGTTAAAGAAAATTCTACCAATGGAAGTCTCCACCAAATGGGGCGTGCCCTCCGGAAATTTACTCATATCGGCGAAACGCACTTTGATCCGCTCTTTCAAGCTGATCACGCGAGTTTTGTAGGCATATTTGGCTTCGCGAATGTCGGCAAAGAATTTTTTTACTTCGCCGGTATCTTGATCATGAAGTTTGGTCAAATAATAACAGCCGAGAGCGACATCGTGACCGGGAGTAACCACCGGCGATCCGGTGGCCGGTTTCAGCATGTTTTTTTCCGCGGCCATCAGATTTTCCGCTTCCCATTTGGCTTGTTCCGAGAGTGGCAGATGCACGGCCATCTGGTCGCCGTCAAAGTCGGCGTTGAAAGCCGCGCATACCAGAGGATGCAACTGGATGGCCTTGCCTTCAATCAGGCGCGGTTTGAAAGCCTGAATACCGAGACGGTGCAAAGTCGGGGCGCGATTCAGAAGGACGCGCGTTTGTTTGGTGAGGTTCTCCAAAATGTCCCAGACTTCGGGAGCGTTGCTTTCAATAAACCGAGACGCGCTCCGCACATTATGCGCCAACTCTCTCTTGATGATTTCCGCCATAATGAACGGTTTGAAAAGTTCAAGCGCCATGATTTTGGGCAGACCGCATTCATTGATGTTCAACCTCGGACCGACCACGATCACCGAACGGCCGGAATAGTCTACTCGTTTTCCGAGCAAATTTTGACGGAATCGTCCTTGCTTGCCTTTCAAAATATCTGCGAGCGAACGCAACTGCCGTTTCTGGCCGGTCGAGGCGCGCACGGTTTTGGTGGCGCGGGCGTTGTTGTCAATGAGAGCGTCCACCGCTTCTTGCATCATTCTTTTTTCATTGCGGCAGATTACTTCCGGAGCGTTAAGTTCAATCAAGCGACGCAAACGATTGTTGCGGTTGATAACGCGACGGTACAAATCATTCAAGTCGGAAGTCGCGAACCGGCCACCGTCGAGAGCGACCATCGGCCGCAAATCCGGCGGCACCACCGGAATAGTGGTGAGGACCATCCATTCCGGACGAATTTCGTTTTTATGTAAACTGGTCAAGAGTTTCACCCGGCGAATCAGCCGCCCGCGCTTGGCACCCTTGCTTTTTTGAATTTCCATTTCCAAATTCTTGGTGGTTTCTTCCAAATTCAATCTTTCCAAAAGCTGGCGTATCGCGCCGGCGCCGATGCCGGCCTCAAACAAATGACCATAACGAATGGATAATTCCTGATAACGCGCTTCGGACAAAATGTTCAACATGGCGATCTCTTTGATCTCCGCTTCGGCCTCGGAAAAATCTTCGTCGAGCGCCGTTTGCTTCCGATCACGTTCCTTAATCACTTCATCCACGGCCGACTGTTTGGCCTCGCCGAGCGCCGCGACTTTCTTGGCGTATTCCTGCTCAATTTGTTTTTTCTTGGATTTGTATTCTTTTTTCAAACTTTCTTCCGTTTCCGCTCTTTGCGCCTCATCTACATGAGTGATGATAAATGAAGCGAAATAAATCACTTTTTCCAAGGCTTGAATGGACAAATCCAATACCAGCCCCAAACGCGAGGGAATGGTGCGCAAGAACCAAATATGCGAAACCGGTGTGGCGAGATCAATGTGACCCATCCGCTCGCGACGAACCAAAGAATGTGTCACCTCCACGCCGCACTTGTCGCAAATAATCCCTTTGTAGCGGATTTTTTTATACTTACCACAGTAACATTCCCAATCCTTGGTCGGCCCGAACACCTCTTCCGCGAACAAACCGCCTTTTTCCGGCTTTTGCGTGCGGTAGTTGATCGTTTCCGGCTTATAGACTTCGCCATACGACCATTTCTTAATCACCTCGGGCGAAGCCACCTTGAGGCGCAAAGCGTCAAATTGCAATGGAGTCAACGGATTCTTTTGGTTCATA
>JBBTQT010000142.1:0-2112 GCA_038065575.1 Patescibacteria group bacterium | reverse complement strand
CTTGAGGCGCAAAGCGTCAAATTGCAATGGAGTCAACGGATTCTTTTGGTTCATAGGATATATTGAATTTGAGTTGAAATTGCTAATTGATGATTTAATTTGCCGGCCGTTTAACTCGCGTTTTCTTCCTTATTTTCTTCAACCGGATGATTTTCATCAATTCTAGTATATTCGTTAGAGGTCACTTTTTTTTGCAATTCAACATCAAGCGCCAAACCTTTCAATTCGCGCACCAAAACATTAAATGATTCCGGTATGTTGATTTTCGTTATCTGCTCGCCTTTGATAATCGCCTCGTAGGCTTTGGCGCGGCCGGGAACATCGTCGGATTTGATGGTAAGCATTTCCTGCAAAGTATGAGCGGCGCCGTACGCTTCCAAAGCCCAAACTTCCATTTCTCCGAATCTTTGTCCGCCGAATTGCGCCTTGCCACCGAGCGGTTGCTGGGTAATCAAACTGTAAGGTCCGATGGATCGTTGATGAATTTTGTCTTCCACCATGTGGTTCAGCTTCAACATATAGTTGTAGCCCACCGTGGTTTTGTGATCATAAGGCTCGCCGGTGCGACCGTCGCACAGTTGTAATTGGCCATCCACCGGAAAACCGGCTTTCGTCAGCTGCTCGGAAATTTGCCCTTCGGAAATACCGTTCAATACCGGCGTCGCCACGCGATAACCGAGAGCGTTGGCGGCCAATCCCAAATGATTTTCCAACAATTGCCCCAAGTTCATACGGGAAATAACGCCGAGCGGGGAAAGAATAATGTCGACCGGCGTGCCGTCTTCAAGGAACGGCATATCTTCGGCCGGGATCACCCGAGAAATCACACCCTTGTTGCCGTGGCGACCGGCCATTTTGTCGCCGACTTGCACCTTACGCATATCGGCCACAGTCACTTGCACTTGTTTAATCACGCCGGGCTGCAATTTGTCGCCCATGTCGCCCGAGAAAATTTTCACATCTATGACTTTGCCGTGTTCGCCGTGTTCCAAATAAAGCGATGAATCACGCACATCGCGCGCTTTCTCTCCGAAAATGGCGCGCAACAATCTTTCTTCCGGAGTCAATTCGGTTTCACCCTTCGGCGTGATTTTTCCGACCAAAATATCGCCGGAATGAACTTCGGCGCCGATTCGGACAATTCCTTCGGAATCCAAATTTTTCAATTTTTCTTCGCTTACATTGGGAATATCGCTCGTCACCACTTCCGGTCCCAATTTCGTTTCACGGACATCGTTCGTGTAATGTTCAATTTGAATGGAAGTATAGCGATCGTCATGCACCAATCTTTCGGAAAGAATAATCGCGTCTTCGTAATTGTAACCGTCCCACACCATATAGGCGACGAGCACATTTTGACCGAGAGCCAATTCGCCGTCCTTGATGGAAGGGCCGTCGCTCAGCGGCTGACCTTTTTTCACTTTGTCGCCAAGCCTGACGGTCGGCCGTTGATTTATACAACTGGAAGCGTTGGAGCGAACGAATTTGAACAAATCATAATTATAAACTTTTCCTTTTTTGCCGGTAAGCTCGATTTTGTCGCCGGAAACATTGGTAATTTCACCGTCCTCGGGAGCGGTGATTACATAACCGCTGCTCAAAGCCGCGGCTTTCTCCACGCCGGTGCCGACCAAGGGCGGTTCGGCGTTGATACAGGGAACACTCTGTCTTTGCATGTTCGTGCCCATGAGAGCGCGGGTGGCGTCATCATGCTCCAAGAATGGAATCAAACTGGTGGCCACGCTCAAAATCTGATTGGAAGCGACATCCAGATATTCAATTTCATTGACACTGATGATTACCGGCTGACCGTGCTTGCGCGCCGGAACCTTGCCGGCGAAAAATCTACCATGATCGTCTACCGCAGTGGTGGCGCCGGCCGTAATCGCCCGCTCTTCCTCAAAAGAATTAAGATATTTTATTTCACTGGTCACTCTTGGCATTATCGGCACTTTTTTAATATCCTTTTTACCTTCCAATTTCTTGGCCGCGTCGGCGGTTATAACCTCACCGGCTTTGACATTACCAACATCTTCGCGCGCGATTTCGCCCTCGGTGAATTGAGCTTCATTATTTACTTCGCGCAATACCTTGCGGTAGGGAGTTTCCAAA
>JBBTQT010000141.1:0-1146 GCA_038065575.1 Patescibacteria group bacterium | reverse complement strand
GAAGCGGGTATCGCCTATGGTCTTGGTGAACATTGCATCCTTGTTGGCAAACAAGAGACCGCCGAAAGTCTGTATAATATTTTTGAAGAACACTACGATAATCCCGATGATTTTTTAGCCACGGTTTGAATAAACTTCATGGATTCCGATAGCATTCAATCAAACGCACTCGCCTTTGCGCGAAAAAACCGAAAAAAAATCGCCAAGGAACTTACTGACTCAAATAAATATCATCCGGATATATTACCTGTGTCCGTCTTTATGGCTGGATCCCCCGGTGCCGGTAAAACCGAGTTTTCAAAAAACATCATCTCTATTCTGGAAAAAAATAACGATCATCAGGTGATCCGAATTGACGGTGATGATATTCGACAGATACTTCCTGGTTATACTGGCGACAATTCTTATTTATTCCAAGGCGCGGTATCGCTGATTGTAGAAAAAATTCATGACTGCGCCCTGGCACAAAAGCAAAGTTTTGTATTTGATGGCACTTTTGCAAAATATGACAAAGCGGCCGATAATGTAAGGCGGTCGCTCGGTAAAGGGCGTCGCGTATTTGTCTTCTATCTCTACCAAAATCCTCAAACCGCCTGGCGGTTCACAGAAAAAAGGGAAAAAGCCGAGGGTAGAAATATTCCAAAAGCGTCATTCATTGAACAATTCTTCGGCTCAAAGGAAACCGTGACTCGACTCCGGAGAGAATTCGGATCAGAAGTAAAGATCTTTCTGATAATAAAAAATTATGAGACAAATTCCGTTGAGTCGCAAGTCGAAATAAAACTAGGTGACTCCGCAATTGACGGATATATTAAAGAGAGGTATAATGCGAATGATCTTATGGGGTTATTATGAAATTACCAAAATTTTTAACGAGAAACAAGCAGAAGAATACAGCAAACACTTTTGCCGGTTTTTTTTTGAACGCAACGGAAATGGAAATGAAAAAGGTGATCAACGAAGCCGCCAGACGGGCAAACGACGACCAAAGATCCCTGGTGGAAAAAATCAACCGACTTGAACGCAAAACCCCATAACCACGCCAGAACTATATCAATACCAATGGATATTAAAACAAAAAACATCCCGATTGAGTCGGGATGTTTTTTTGCGAGTGAAAAAATGAAATTATTTCAAAGTCGCTTT
>JBBTQT010000140.1:0-1306 GCA_038065575.1 Patescibacteria group bacterium | reverse complement strand
GGATTGCTTCGTCCGCCCTCGCTTCGCTCGTTGCTCCTCGCAATGACGTACTCTGGAATTTTTAATTCGCCTGTCCCGACTTAGTCGGGGTAATTGACTGGCTTGTGTCAAAACAAAACAACGCGAAATTATTGAAAACGCCTATCGGCGCGTTGGTGGCGCTCGTTGGCGTGGTTTTTTTGAATTTTGTTTTCGCGCGATCAGTGGAGGCGGCGTCTTCGTGCTGTATCTATTATTTTGGTCAAAAAGGCGAGGCCTGCGCCGTGTATGACACATTAAAAAAGGATTTGGTTAATTTTGGGATAGATGATTCTCCAATCAAGGCTTTTGCATGTAATCTTTATAACGACAAGGTCGAGGGATGTGAGAATGGGAATGTAACGATTGATAACATTGGGCTTTGCGTTGACCACGGAATGACTTTTTTTCACACGACTCTCGCCGGCTCGAAAGAAAATGATGCTGATGTTTCCAAAGGAGCTTCCGTATGCCTCGGTGTCGAAGGTTATACTGTTGAATTGGTCTCAGAGAAAGATTCGCTCTGCGCGGTCGGCACTGCAATCGCCAACAAACCGATCAGTAATGTGAGTGATTTTAAAAATGATTACAACAAAGCTTTGCAAAAGCAGGTATTGGGATTCGATCCTCAGGCTATCAAAACGATCTTTGACGACCAGTTTGGGAAAAAATATTGCTGCGTTCCCAAAATTCCCGGCCAAACTCAATGCAGGAATCCGCATTTGAAGAATAAGTATAAAGAAGCAATTTCAAATTATTCGTCACAGCCGTCTTCTCAGCAAGCACAGGTTCCGGCGGAATTGATTGATTTAAAAAAAAATATAGATAGTGGCAACTACAAGGATCTGGTGGTGTGCGATGATGCGATGAGCGATGAGAATTTTTCTCTTTATAATTTTCCTTGTGAATGGAATATGCCGGTTGTACCTCCGTCGGATAAATACAAAAATGAAGATGGTTCGGTACCGTACGGATACATCAGCGACTATTGCGGAACTTACACTTATGACGTACCAAAACTGGAATCTGATCCCCCTAATGTATTTGGCATTCCGGAAGTCAAAGGCCTAAACAAACTCGGCACCACCGATGTCAATGTAATAATCGGCCGCGTGATCAAAACCATCATGGGGATAATGGGCTCAATCGCGTTGGCGATGTTTGTTTATAGTGGTATAATGTGGATGACGGCCGCCGGCAACAGCGCGAAAGAAGATAAATCAAAAATGATTCTGGTCTGGAGCGCGTTCGGCGTGGTGGCGATTTTCGGCAGTTACGCTTTACTTAA
>JBBTQT010000139.1:0-22028 GCA_038065575.1 Patescibacteria group bacterium | reverse complement strand
GAAGGTGTGGAAGTATTTACTCCCAAATTACCGCTCTGATCCAGCGCCAGACGAACCGTGCCGTTGTTACGGACGCTCAACAGGTTGGCGGCGGATAAGGTATTGACTGTATCAAAAATGAAGGCGGCTTCATCCGTGCCGGTAGCAGCGGTTCGGAATAAAGCGGTGTGCGAGAAGCCTAGAGTATTGGTAGCGGTAAGGACATCAGTAGTCGTCGGGCTAGACATCCCGAAATCACCGGACAGTAATAATCCATTGGAGCCGATGGACAGACCGCCGCGGATACTTACATTTTGATCAAACAAGGCACTACTCATTACTTGCAAATTGGTAGTTTTGGTAGTGCCGATTTCGGCGTTGGAGATGGTGGCGCCACTGATGTCGATGATTTCGAGGGCGTCGCTGGTATGAGAAGCGACATAGGCGTAGTTACCAGAAACAAAGACAGAAGTAGCTCCATCCAGCAATGCCCCCCCAGTACCATTACTCAATGAACTTTTATGAACAGGAGCCGTCGAACTGCTGATGTCAACTATCTCTAGTGCATCGCTATTACTAGCAGCCACATAAGCATAGTTGCCGGAGACAAAGACCGAATCGGCCCCAGTCAATTTCGCTCCATCTGTCCCATTAGCTATGGAACCACCATGAATGGGAGCCGTTGAACTGCTTATGTCAACTATTTCAAGGGCATTGCTGGAATTGACTGCGAGATAGGCATAGTTACCAGACACAAAAACTGATTTATCACTATTAACTGACGAAAAATCAAGTAATGAGCCTCCAACACCGGTTGCAATGGAACCTTTGTGTGTAGGAACGGCTGGGTCTGAGACATCGATTATTTCTAGAGCGTCGCTATCTGCAGAGGCCACATAGGCATAGTTACCGACCACATATACCGAAACTGGAAGATCAAGTAACGCTCCACCGGCACCGTTACTGATTGAACCTTTGTGTGTAGGTGTAGACGGATTAGAGACATCAATTATTTCTAATGCATCTACAGAACTGGCAGTCAGGTAAGCGTAATTACCAGAAACGAATACAGATGTAACTCCTGATAATAAGGCTCCACCGGCGTTATTTCTGACTGAACCTTTGTGAGTAGGCTGCGAAGGATTTGAGATGTCTATTATTTCAAGGGATGCAGAGCTTTGAGATGCGACATAAGCATAGTTACCCGATACAAAGACAGAATTCGGATTATCTAACCGTGCTCCACCAGCACCATCTGCAATTGAACCTTTGTGGGTAGGTCTGGCCGGATTAGAGATGTCAATTATTTCAAGGGCGTCGCTAATACCAGAAGCCACATAAGCATAGTTACCGGATACATAAACCGATTGGGCCTGGTCCAGTAATATACCAACCGTAGTGGAACTTATATTCCCCTTGTGAATCGGATTCCCCACCCTCCCCTGTACATCCAGCAAATTCGCATGCGTACTAGTCCCCGTAAACCAACTCGTCCCATTCACTGCTAAATCATACATCGGGGTAGTGCTATTCACCCCAATGCGATTATTAGTATTATCAACATAAAATGTGCCACTATCCACATTCAAATAACCACTGGCGGTCATGTTCGTAGCCGTAATATTCGTTGAGCTTACATTATTGAAAATACTGTTGCCGGAGATATACGCGGTGCCGGAAACGGACAAATTAAATGACGGAGTGGAAGTATTAACACCCAGATTCCCCGCTTGATCCAATGCCAAACGAACTGTCCCATTGTTTCGAACACTCAACAGATTAGCGGCGGTCAAAGTATTGACTGTGTCAAAAATAAAAGCCGCTTCGTCCGTGCCAGTGGCAGCGGTCTTGAATAAAGCGGTGTGCGAAAAACCTAATGTATTCGTTGCCGTTAAGACATCGGTACTGGTCGGACTGGACATCCCAAAATCTCCGGAGAGCAATAAACCGTTGGAACCGATGGACAATCCGCCACGGATATTAACACTTTGATCAAACAAGGCACTGTTCATCACCTGTAGGTTGGTCGTCTTAGTGGTGCCGATTTCAGCGTTCGAGATGGTGGCGCCGGAGATGTCGATTATTTCAAGGGCGTTGCTTCCATTGGCAGCAACATAGGCGTAGTTGCCTGAGATAAAAATTGAATTAGCACCACTTAGCAGTGCCCCGCCCGCGCCATTCGATATAGATCCCTTGTGGGTTGGCGCAGTGGAGCTAGTTATGTCTATAATTTCAAGGGCGTTACTTGTATTGGCAGCTATATAAGCATAGTCGCCGGACACATAAACAGATGTTGGACCGCCCAGTAACGCCCCACCAGCGCCATTAGTCAGCGAGCCCTTGTGAACTGGAGCGGTGGAGCTGGAAATGTCAATGACCTCCAGGGCACTACTGGAATTTGCGGCCACATAGGCGTAATTTCCGGAAACGAAGACCGATCTTGGACCGCTCAATACCGCCCCACCCGCGCCATGGGCTATCGATCCCTTATGGGTTGGGTTAGTTGGGTTTGAGACATCAATGATTTCCAGCGCATTGCTGTTATAGGATGCTACATAGGCGTACTTACCTGAAACATGAACAGAATAAGGGCCATCCAACAACGCTCCACCTACCCCATTACTCAATGAACCTTTATGAATCGGAAAACGCGGGTTGGAGACATCGACTATTTCCAGAGCATTGCTACTGTAGGATGCAATATAAGCATAATTGCCGGAAACAAAAACAGAATAAGGGTCAGTTAGCATCGCACCACCTACACCATTGGCCAGGGATCCTTTATGAACCGGAGCAGTTGGATCGGAAATATCAACTATCTCTAGAGCCTGGCCGAGGGCTGAAGTAATATAGGCATAATTCCCTGAGATATAAATAGAAAATGGGTCGCCAAGCAACGCTCCGCCGGTTCCATTACTCAATGAACCTTTATGAACCGGAAAACGCGGGTTGGAGACGTCGGCTATCTCAAGGGTGCCACCGGTCGAAACTACATAAGCGTAGTTGCCGGAGACAAAAATAGACATCGGACCATCCAACGACGCCCCACCCGTGCCATGCGCCAGCGACCCTTTATGCGTCGGCCTCGCCACCTTCCCCTGAACATTAAACCAATCGGCGATCGTCGTCGTTCCGGTAAACCAACTCGTCCCGTTCACAGCGAGGTCATACGATGGCGTGCTGCTATTCACCCCCACCCGATTATTGATGTTGTCCACGAAGAAAGTCCCGCTATCCACATTCAGACTGGTGATGGTGGTAGTGGCGAGGGTTGAAGTCGCAGCCACATTGAGCGTGCTGGAAACATTAAGCGCGCCAAATAGCCAGGCATCGCCTTCCTTATCCACCCTCAGTCTCTCAGTGCCATTGTCGGCTATCCCGAATAGTGTAAGATTCGCGCCGGCCGAGGTCGGATTGATATAAATTATTCCGCCATTAACACCGGTGGTGGAAGCAGTCCCGGTGAATGTGAAATTGCCATAGTCGTCGGATATCGGAATATAAATTGTGGATGAGGTGGTGGTGGCGGAAAATCCCATCAGGTATTGAGAATTGAAAGCGTAAGGCGCGGTGGTGATTTGTTTTCTCGGTGTCAGCCTCTGTCCCTCTACCCAGACTTCAAGATAGACCGCGGAATTGCGCTGAAAGATTCCCGGATCAAGAGTATTCGTACCGGAACCGCCCAGCTGAACATTGAAAATGCCGTTTTCCGGAGTTCTGTCCAATGTGTTGGTGGCCGAAAGCGTTCCGGAGGCGGTATACAATAAACTTCCGGTGGTGAGAGAATCGAAAAGCAAGAATGACATCGCCTTGGTGGTCGTAACGCTGGCGCCACTTTGCAATAATTTCGCTTGATAATTGACGATGGTCGGCACGTTGACCGCCGCGGCCGGATTTCTGAACAACACCAAAAACAGAGTAGCTACTCCGAATATTCCTATACCAAATTTAAGCCTGAAATTATTTCTCATCTTCTGAACTATTGTCGGAAATAATTATCCACCGGAATGAATACTTGTTAAAAATAAATTATTATTATTATTATACCACAATCACCGCTATTTTTATTCATTCGGCGGTGTATAAGTCGGCGCATCAACGCCCTTCTTGATGTTGATATTTTCTTTCACGATATACGGATCATTTTCCGCGATGGTTATTTCTTTGGTTCCGGACTGATAGCCGTTTTTTTCCACATTTACATAATAATCATTAGGACCGGCGAGGAACGCGTATCTTCCCTTGCTGTCGGTGATTTCCGTGGCCACCAGTTTGTGATATTGTTTGGAAAAAAGTCTGGCCACGGCTCTACCGACCGGATTTTTTTCCGTCTCGTCGTTAACGATACCCCAGCCTTTCGGGCGCTTGGGTGTGGCGAGGAAATAAAAGATAGCATACATGGCGATATGAATTATGAAGAATGCGATCACATACCAGGTCGGAGTTATATAGATATAAGCGGCGGTAAGAATGATACCGATGACGGAAATCGTATGTTGGGCGAAGCGCAATCGTCGCTCCCAAATAATTCTCCGCGGAGTTTTCTCCACGCCGATCGGGTCAACCGGCACATTGGCGGTGATGGTCGCCTGATTTTCCGAGACATTAATAATCTCGCCATGATAGAGATCAACCCGAGATCCGTCGGTCGTGGTTTCCTTCAGAAGGACGCTTGGGAACGCAAAATTATTTTTGATTATTTCCAAACGGTACTCCCCGGGCTTAACTGTGAGCAAGTATCGCCCCTTGGTATCGGTGACGCGAGATTGAATTACCTTGCCGCTCGCGGCATCCAGTAATTTGATGGTCGCGAGATCAAGTGGTAATTTGTTGAGACTGTTATATATTTCACCCCACTCTTTTCGTTTCCTTAAACCCAACAGGAGGATTGGTTGAAGAAAGAGAAAACGGGTGAGCGGGAAAATGATACTCCATAATGATGGCGCCGCCACTGCCACAGAAATAGCGATGGTGGCCGGAGCCGCTATCTTTCTTGTCGCCTCCTCTACCCGAGGGTTATCTGCCAATACCTTTGCGCGTCTGATGGTTTTGCTGATGCCGGCGCCCGTGGCTTTGACGACCTCCTCTACATCGGTGGCAATCATGGTGGTTATTTCTTTGACCTCTTCATAAATGGGTGCGAGGATTTCGGTTTTGATGGTTTCAATGGTGGTGGTCACAAACTTGGTAATGTCTGTGATATAACCACCACCTCCTTTGATTATATTTGTACTCCGGTCATCACAGAATTGGTCGTTGCGCGTACAGATAGCACCACAATTATCCACACCGGCAGTAGTTTCCCCGCAGGCCGGGGCGACAGCACTGCAAGAGCCATCCGGAACGCAGGCGCAAACTGCCCTGGATTTAACACATTCATTGCCACAGCTATCCTTACCGATGGTAGTCGTTTGGGTACAGGTTGGCGGGGCGGCATCGCAGGATCCGGCAACCGGCGCGCAATCACAGATTGGACCGGTTTCAGTACAAACAGTGCCACAATTATCCACACCGGTGGCGGTTTCCCCGCAAGCGGGCGCGGCAGCACTGCATGAGCCGTCCGGCACGCACTCACACGCGGATCCGGTTTTGGAGCAGGCATTGCCACAGTTGTCTACTCCCGAGGTGGTGGCTCCGCAGGAGGGCGTAGTGGCATTGCATGATCCGTTTGACACGCAGGCGGGAACCGGAACCGGATTGGGTGGCCCGCCTCCTCCGGATTCAGTTTGGCAGGAGGCGGAACAGCCATCTAGGCTGGTGGTATTGCCATCATCACAGGTTTCGCCGGATTCCAAAATGCTATTTCCACAAACACCGGACACCGAGGCATTGATAGTTACACTTTCCGTTTTGGCGTCATTCGGCGCCACAAAAAAAATGACAGCGGCGAGCAGTAGATATTTGGCGCAGGAAATTTTCTGCGGACTATTCATTTTTTTTGATTTTTACGCGAATTAAATAAATGGTCGGTACTAACAATATAATTCCCACCAATAAGGAAATTGTCTTGCCGGGGATTCGCCAGAATTCAATGATCCCCGACAATTTTTGATTGGTGAGGCCATAGGTAATGTCGGCTTGCGCTTTTATCGGGCCAACCGCGCGTGCGAGAGGCAAGGAGTATTCGCCAATCCACGACTGACCGGGTAGAATTTTTCTTTCCAACTCGTTGATGTTGATTTTTTCGACATTATTGCCAAAATAATCCTGAACGATGATCTGACCGTCGGGCACGAGATGGATGTTGCCGTTATTTTTCAGAACAAGATCTAATTTGACCGGACCGCTGAACGAATATGACTTTCTCGCCTTAAACGACGCGACAGACAATTCCTCGCGAATTACGCCCTCAACATATAAAAAAAGGAGAGAACCGACCCGGGAATTAACTCCGATTTCCGACCCGGCGCTTTTTTCTTTCGCGAATAGGGCAAGATAATGTCCGCCGGTCCGCGCTTTCTCGGGAGCAGATACTTTGAATGAAAAAATTTTTTTGGCGGCGGGAGCAATCGTAATTTCGTTTTGGAGAGGGGTAATCCAACTGATCGCCTCATCCCGAACACCGAATATCGGCCGGCCGGTCATTTCGTCTATTTTGAAACCGTCAATTTCCGCGATGAATTTCTTGGCCGTATTGGCATCATTTACTATTTCAAAATTAATCATTTCGGTTTTACCGGGACGAATCACGATCGTTTGTTTTGCCGGATTAAGACTTACGCCCGAAACCGCGCCGGGCATAAAAAAAACAACGAGGATCATTGCCAGACGGATGAATTGACATTTTGAATGTCGGTTCATGGGTTCGCGGTGAGAGTAAATGTGACGATATGGGAATAACTGCCGAACACAGTGGCGGTGCTGATCGCCGCCTTAAAATTGATGGTGATGGCATTGCCACCGACACTCGCCGAGTTGGAAGCGATATTCAGATTGTTGGAGATGGCGGTATCCGCGCTGTTTAGGAGGGCATTCGTGCCGCTCGTTCTGATTCCATACTCCTCCGCTCCGGCCGTGACCGCGCCATCGGCAACATCATTAATAGTCTCGGATCCGGTTCGGAGATTGCCATCCTCACTTACAGACAATGTATAGCCGGTGATGGACTCGGTGGAGACGGTGGCAGTTAGCGCAGAAGTGGCGACCGCGGTCGGTGAGAGCGCGCCAAGCGATACCGTGGCTGAACTCAAATTCAAAGTGACGCTATTCCCTATCGCCTGCTGGAATCCGGCGTTTAGAACATAGGTATTGCTGGTGGAAGTGCTCATCTCGCCGTAGCCGGTAGAATCATCCAGCGCGTAGACGCCACCGTCTACCTCGGCGCTGTCGCTGATCGTCAAGCTGTCCACCGGAATGCTAAACGACCCGCCGGTCATCTGGGCGATGCTTGACAGCGGCCAGCACAATACGGCCAATGTTGAAAAATAAACAATAATTTTTCTCATATCATCCGACTATCTTTTACCTGACAAATTTCTGATTTTGGATTTCAAATCCTTATTTTCCGGATTCAAAATACTCACTTTCTGGTAATACTTAAGCGCGTTTTCGTAGTCTTCCATTTTTTCGTAAGCCATACCCAAACCGAAAATAGCGTTGGAAAAATCCGGCCGAAGCTCCACCGCGCGGGCGAATAGCAATCGCGCCCGTTCATAATCGCCGTCCCCGGCGCGGTTGTAGAACAACATGCCGAGGCGAAAGGCGGAATCCGGATCATTGGAAACGATATTGATAATTGGCTCGTAGATGTTTATCGCCTCATCATATCGGCCGCTCCGAGAGTAGAGATCGGAGAGGAGCGCGTATGAAGGCAGGTGATCCGGCTTCAACTGAATGGCCGCGAGATAGTTTTTTTCCGCTTCTTCAATATTTCCCTCCAAAATATAAGCATTGGCAAGCTGGGAGTAAGCCGTGTAATCCGATGGGGAGAGAGAAACGGTTCTCGCGAATGACTCAATCGCCCACTTGGTCGCACCATCCACAATCGGCGCCGCGTTCAGATAAATTGTCGCCATATTTTTCCAATTCTTGTAGTTAGCCGGTTCCAGGTTTGAGGCTAATTTCGCTTCGGCAATCGCGGATCCGAGATAACCGCTCAGCTCGCCGTCGCCTCCGTCAGCATTAGCGCTGTCGGCCGCCCGCAGCATGTATACCTGCGACAACGCCAAATGGTAGGGAGCGTAACCGTCTCGACCATTGATGGCCGTTTTCAGAAGCGATTGTTTTTTTTCAAGATCATTGCTCGCGATGGATTTCGTATAGGCCGTTTCTCCCCGATAGACATTTAATCCATAACCAAATCCGACCGCCAGTAAGCACAGAGACACGATAATCGCGAAGTAGATGGCGGTGGAATACGGCGGCTGAATATTATAGGAAAAAACTTTCTTGCGGATATTTATGTCAAGTCCCAGAATATTTATACCGGCGGCCAGAGTGGAAAGTAGGAACCACCATAACCACCAAAGAGATACCTCAAAAAAACAAATAAACATAGCGAGAGTTAATGTAATCCAGGCCGAAGAAACCACCATTACCTCCCAATAAAATCTGTCGTCATCCTTGCTCGCTTCGCGAAATTCGGTGATGGCCGGCCGAAGCTTCCGACTCTTGCCGATGTCAGCAATCGCTTCAAACAGCCGGTAGCCTCCTCTCACAAATTCTTTCCATGATCCGGTTTCCCTCACGAGGATCACCACGAATCCGATCCCGAATGACAGAAAAGAAAGAAAAATCAGAAGACCGAGAACGCCAAGTTCAGCCATGATATTATAGATTGTATTATAGGGAGAATTGAAATAAACATCCTGAACGATGGTGATCAGATTGAACTCCCGTCCGCGCGCCCGGGCAAAATCATACGGGAAAGTGCCGGCTCCCGTGCCAATGACGAGATTTTTTCCGTTTCGAATCATCGTGTCGGTCACTATTCGCCAGGAAGCGCCATTGCCAAGTGAAATTTCCACCGGCAACGGCCTTTTTAGTAATGAAAAGACTCCAAAAATGGCGGTGACTACGGCCATAATCAATACTATGATAACCGTTATGAATTTCCAATCGGCGGATTTGGGAATTTTGAATAAAAAAAGCCAGAGAATAAGGAGCAGTCCGATACTCGCGACGATCCAGGGCAGACTGAAGCCCAGTTGAATCAAGACGGCAATTTGAAGAATGGCGCCACCAAGATAATATAGGACGCGCGACAGTCTCGCGCCGGAGAGCATGAAGCCGAGGTTGAGTACGAGGATGAGGGATAGGTAAACGCCTAATAAACTATTATTGCGGGTAGTCGGATTGATCGGAATCCCGAGGGCCGGCCAATAATAGGCGATAAAAAAATTCAACGCAAGAAGAATTCCGGAGAGCAGTATCAAATCCATGGACAATCGCCAGATTTTTCGGGTATTGTTGATCTGGATCGCGGCGGCGTACCAAAGAGACCAACCTAAAATTATTGAGGTATGCAAGACGAAAACATCCGGACGACCGAAGAAACTTATGGCGATATCCTGGGATAGTATTGTATTCACCGCGAAATAGAGGCAGACGGCGATAATCGGCCAATCAAAAATACTTCTTTTGTAGCGGATTTCCGGAAAGAAAAAAAGTCCGAGCAAGGCCGGCACGGCGATTGCGGCCAGGGCGATGTAAAGGAAAATTTCCTTGGGAAAATTAATCGGATCAGTGGTGAACGGCAGATAAAACAAAGCAAAAGCGAAAATACTGCCGAGGAATCCGATCGCCGAGATCAGACTGAATATTTTTTTTGCCGGGATTTTTTCCACCATATCAATCAAATTTAATTATTTGGTTAGGATTAATTTTGGAAGTGTCGGAATCATCTGTCTCAGTTTCCGGTTTTGTCGACGACGCGGCCGGTGTCGGTGGCTCTAATACCGGACGGAGTGGCGTCGGGTTTCCTTGTTGGAGATTTTCTGATTGTTTCGGAAAATTATTTCCTGTCGAGCCGTCGCGACCGCTACTGAAATTTCCATTGCCAAAATTGGGCACATCTCCAAGTCCGGAACCATTTTTCTTTTTTCTGTGTCTTTTTCTTTTTTTCTTCACGCCGGGTAAACCGTTCAAACCGGAATTCGCGTCCGGGGTTGAAGTCATTAATATCGGTGGCCTTGATGGCGACGGTGAAAAACGAGGCGACGCGGTCGGCGCGGATGGCATCGGCTTTAATATGGTCTCGGGGACGGAATTTTTGTTCACATCCGTTTTTGTTTGATTCGGCCTATTGCCGTTGCCGGATATTTCTCCGGTCGGCGGCAAAAGCGAGTTTAGAGAGATTACTCTTCCTTCCGCCCTCGCCGTCTCCACCACATTCCGTGGCTCTTCGTCTTTCTTCTCCGGTTCAATATCGGCGTCAAAATCATCCTGCAATGCCGACATTCCACTCCAACGGATTATTTTATCCTCAATCACTTCACGTTTTTTGCCGTATCTCTCACGCGAGACGCGAATGATTTTTTCCGACATGCCGGTCGGACTACCGATCGGTGGTATGGTGTGCGCGGAAAACGGCTGGGAAGCGACGCCGTCAATCATCAGTTTTAGAATGATTTGAAATTTTGTAAGGTTGACAATATCTTCCTCAATAAATGTCGGTGCGAATTCCTTGGCGAGCGTTTCGGCATCCATTCCACCCACGCGAAAAGCGGCGATTGTGCCGACATTTCCGAAGACCGCGTCCCCCACTATCTCGTCCAACTGCTTGACATATTGGTGAGCCATGATGAGCGACAGGCGATATTTTCTGGCCTCGGACAGGATATTGGCAAAACTGGGCGTGGCGAAATTTTGAAATTCATCGACGTAAAGAAAAAAATCCTTGCGATCCGCCTCCGGCGTGTCCACTCTTTCCATTGCCGCCAACTGTATTTTGGTGATGAGCATTCCGCCAAGCAGACGACTATTATCCTCGCCGATGCGGCCTTTGGACAGGTTCATAATAAAAATTTTTTCCGTGTCCATTATTTCGCGCACATTGATGGTGGATTTGACCTGCGCCACCATATTGCGGATGACGGACGCGGATAAAAATTGCCCGATTTTATTCTGAATCGGGGCGACTGCTTCTTGCGCGTAGCGATCATTGTAGCTCGCGAATTCCGTCTGCCAAAAAGCTTTGATTACCGGATCCTTCAATTGACGGATTACTTTCAGACGATAACTTTTGTCGGCGAGCAGACGATTGATGCCAAGCAGGGTTGAACCGGGATAGTCAAGCAATGCCAGAATGGTATTATTCAAAATATACTCCATGCGCGAACTCCAAACATCCGGCCAGATTTTCTTGAAAATTCCCATCAGTCCGGCCGTGATCAGATGTTTCTGCTCCTCGCTCGTGATTTCTAGAACATTGAAGCCGATCGGATAATCCATGTCGCCCGGATTGAAATAAACAACATCGTTTATCCGGCTGGGAGGAATGAAATCAATAATTTTTTCGGCAAAGTCGCCGTGCGGATCAACAATGCCGACCCCATGCCCCTTGTAAATGTCGCCGAGCACCATATTTTCGAGCATGGTGGTTTTGCCCATGCCGGTTTTGCCGATGACATACATGTGCCGACGGCGATCATCCAGTTTGATGCCAAAACGCCGCGGTTGATTGCGGAAAGTGGTTTCGGCGAACAGGCAAATATCCTCATTGCGTATTTCCTCGCCTTTTGTTCTTAAATACGGTTGGGGCATAGATTTATTGGCGCGTATTTACAATGATTATAGCACGGATTCGGTACAAGTCATAGAGTATGGAACATGGAATATGGAACATGGAGCAAATTGTTGATTCGGATGGCGCGCGTAGTTTTTGTCTTGTTCTACTTCCGACCAATACTGCCGGCGCGAATGGCGCGGTCAAAGGCCGCTACGATGTCCTCGGTTCGAGCGCGCGGTAGCAATTCGCGCAACCGGCCACCCAGTTCGCGCATTTTATTTTTGTCCGCCAGCAATTCGGCAATGATTTTCGCCAAATAATTGCCGTCGGTGGTTCGCTCGTTCACTTGAATCACTGCTCCTTGCGCCGACAGATAAGCGACATTTTGTTCCTGATGGCCGGGCTTCGGGACGATAATCGCCGGTTTTCCCAAGGCCGCGATCTCGGTAAGCGTGCCGAATCCTCCTCGAGAAATTATTATATCCGCGGCAGCGTAGGCGTACTTCATCTCATCAGTGAAGAATTGATAGGCTCGGTAATGATTCGGAAATGCCGTTTGCAGGCTGGCGATCAGCTCCCGCGGTCTATCTTTGCCGGACAAATGGATTATTTGCGCCACCCCCTCCAGTCCGGCCACGGATTCCATAATCAACTGATTGAGACGGAGCGATCCGGTGCCACCGCCGGTCGCGAAGATCACCGGCAACTCCCGATCAAGCTGAAAAAAATCCAGTCCTTCGTCTCTCGTTGTAATGATTAAATCATTTCGCACCGGATTGCCAAGCCATACGGTTTTTTTCGCGCTGAAATTATTCAAATGTCGTCTCAATGAGACGGTGATAATTTTGGCCGGCCAAGACATCAAACGATTGGCCAGTCCGACTTCTATATCCTGCTGATGAATCCAGGTTGGAACGCCGAGAAATCGGGCCGCCCAGTGAAGTGGAACCGATACAAAACCGCCGGCCGATATACAAATTACCGGCCTTAATTTTCGGATCCGGCGCGCCGAAGCAAAAAAAGCGTAGATAATTTTCGGCGCGTCGGTGATGTTCCAAAATGAAAAATATCGTCTTAATTTTCCGGAAGGAAGAACGGCAAATTCGATTCCCTTTTTTTGCACCAATTCCCGCTCCGGCCCGTTCTTGGTTCCGAACCAGACGGCCTCAATGTCGGGGTATTGCCTTTTTAATGTGTCGTAAATTGTCAGGAGCGGGGTCACCGGTCCGAGGGTACCGCCGCCGGAAAAAAAAATTTTCATAGTTCGGTTGACGATGATAATTCAGGAATCGCCGCGCGCGCTCAAATTCAAAAGCAGTCCGACCGCGGCCATGTTGACCATGAGCGCGGTTCCGCCATGACTGACGAATGGCAATGGCACGCCGGTTAGCGGCAAAAGTCCGATAATCGCGCCGATATTCAGCACTGACTGGCCGAAAAACCAGACGGAGATTCCGCAAATCAGTAATTGGGAAAATCGGTCGTTATTTTTTTTGGCCAGACGAAGACAGCGACGGACGATGAGCAGAATTAAAATGATTAGCGCCGCGCTGAACAGGAAACCCATTTCCTCGGAAATTATAGCATAAATGCTGTCCGCTTGCACCTCCGGCAAATACTCAAATTTCTGGCGCGATTGACCAAGACCAAGACCGAAAAAACCGCCGGAGCCGATGGCCATAAACGCCTGGTTTATCTGATAGCCCTTGCCCTGCGGATCCAGTTCCGGATGAAGGAATGTAGTGAGCCGATTCATCCTATAAGGAGCGATCAGCACCAATACCAAAAGCCCGAGTGCTCCGGCCACGAGTAGCAATGACAAATGCGTCAATCGGGCGCGAGCGAAAAAAAGTAATCCGAGAGTGATGGCAAACAAAATGGCCGCGGTGCCGGTGTCGGGTTGAGCCGCGTCAAGGAGTATAGGCAGAGCGCCGAGACCCAGCGCCGGCAGGAATCCGTTTTTGAAGTCAAGCAATTTGTTTCCAATCTCCGCGAGATAAGCCGCCAAGAAAATCACCAGAGTAAGTTTGGCGATTTCACCGGGCTGGAATGACAGTCCAAAGAGATTGACCCAGCTTCTCGCCCCCATCCCATAGCTCGCTCCGACCCCGGGGATGAACACCATCGTAAGCAATAGCAGTGTTAGAAAATATATTGAATTTTTCCAACGTTTCAATCGTTCCGTATCTATTTTCAGGAAAACAAAAAAAAGCACCAACCCGGGCGCGACCCCATAGATAAGTTGATGGTTTAGAAAATAATAAGGGCTCCCGAATTTGCGCATGCCGATGGCCACGCTGGCCGAACTTAACGCCAAAAGCCCGAAACAAAGCAGGCCGGCGAAATAGATCAGCAATTCATAATCAATTCTATTTCGGACGCGCTCCATATTTTTCAAAGTTCAAAACTAAACATTCATGAATACGATCAAAACCGATCCGGCCAAAACGAAGAGCTGACAAATCAAGCCAACCATATTGAGAATAAAAGCGGTATATTTATCTTTTCCAAAGACCAGCCAGCCGGCGAGGTAGTTAAACACGAGGATTCCGAGACCGACCAGGGTTATGGCGAATACCCCGCCATAACCGCCGACCTTGTCTACGCCGAACAAGACATTGTAATGAAGAAAAAGTTGCTGGTCGTCGCGCGGCGTCTGCCAAAATAACCAAACCCAGGCCAAAAAATTCGCGCCGAGGGCGAGCATTGAGGGAATTATTATTGCCAGATTGCGGGAATAAATCCGCAAAGGATAAATTCGCATTCTCATGCGTTTAATTATAGATGAACGCGAGCGACTTGACAAGCGCGATTATTCTGCTATAATATGGCCATATTAAATGGTGAAGTACTCTTCCTGGTAGGGAGGGGGAAAACTCGGAAGCAAATTTTAATTTTCAACCGATTATGTCACATAAAAAAGCCGGTGGATCAACGCGGCTCGGACGCGATTCTCAACCGAAATATCTTGGTGTAAAAATATCCGATGGCCAGCCCGTCAAGGCCGGAACAATTTTGGTGCGCCAAAGAGGCACGGCCATTCATCCCGGAACAAATGTCAAAAAAGGCAAGGATGATACATTGTTTTCCACCGCCGCCGGCATCGCCAAGTTTCAGCGCAAACGCCGAGTGAGATTTGACGGAGCGCTCAAAATGACGACTTTCGTCAATGTCCAGACCGCCAAGTAAACCGCAAGAAAATCTCCGCGCAACGGGGATTTTTTATTTCCAAAAATCGCTTAAAATGATATACTGACGGAGATTGTCATTTTAAGCAAACGGGATCGGCCCGATTATCAAAATATGTCATCATTTTTATCGGATTTGATTCGAGTTGTCGCTCTGCAAATTGTCGGTGTGTTCGGAATTTTTTTCGTGTTCAGTTTTATTTTGGATTTTTTGCAGACCAAAACTCAAACTGTTTATCGCCGTTCCGTGGGCTGGAAAGGAATTCTTTGGACGGCCTGGATCGGCACGCCGATTCATGAATTAAGTCACGCTCTCGCCGCCAAAATCTTCCGCCACAAAATTGAACGGATTGATTTATTTCATCCGAACGAGGAGACCGGCAATCTGGGCAGTGTCAATCACAGCTACAATCCCAACAGTCTGTATCAAAAAATCGGAAATTTTTTTATCGGCGCAGCTCCGCTCATCGCCGGACCGTTCGCGATTATCCTCCTTCTTTACATCCTCATCCCCGATTCGCGCGCGATTGTGTCGTCGTTCGCGGCGGAATTCAAGGATCCGGCGGATATGCTATCGGCATTCGTGGGCGCCATCGGCAATTTATTTTCTCTAGCCAATGTCCGAAGTTGGAGATTTTGGTTGTTTGTCTATTTGGCGTTCGCGATTGTCATCCACATGGCGCCAAGTCGCGCCGATCAAAAAAACCTCTGGCGGGGATTTTTCTGGATCGCGCTTGTGCTCGTCATCCTGAACGCCTGCGCCCTCATTTTGCGTCTGGATATCACCGCTTATGTCCTCGCCCTAAACCGATATTTAGTCTACATTGCCGTATTATTTATCATGGCGATATTCATTTCGGTCGCGCACCTCGCGTTCGTTTCAATCCTATTCGCCCCGTTCCGACGGAGATAGGTTTTTTTTCTTGGCAAGCGTAAGCAAATGGATCATGGCGATTCTAATCATGGCGGCATACTCGCGACGGAAGAAATCATAGGCCGGTCCGGAATTCACCTCTATCAATAGCCAATGGCCGGCAGGATCCTTGGCGAAATCAAGACCGCAAATTTCAATGTCAACGAATTTAATTATTTTTTTTATCAGTTCTTCCAGCTCCCTGTCTATTTCAAATTTTTCAAATTTCGCTCGATCCCCGCCGGTGGCTTTCCAATTGAATCTTTTTTTTCGCGCGGTCTGGACAATTTTGCGGCCAATCGTCAGTACCCGATAGGAATCGGAAAGCACGAATTCCTGGGCGATAATCGGAAACCGATCTTCGCCTTTTTTCCAAAATTTTTTTATTACCGCCACCGCCTGATCCGGAGTTTCGGCGCGATCCACGAAATTACCACCGAAGCCTTGCACCCGTTTCAGAATTACCGGAAATTGTTTGAATTTTTTTATCTGGTCGCGCGCGCTAACCAGATCCGAGGAAAGCAAAATTGTCTTGGGAGTCGGAATTTTATTTTTAAGGCACATCAGGTATAGAAACCATTTATCCTCGGTATAGTAGTAAGATCGAGTGGTTTCCACCACTTGATGCCCCATGAATTCCAATTGCTTCGCGATCTCCAGACTGTTCAGGTCTACTTGACTGTTGTAGACCAGGGCGCAACGTGAAGCTTTTTTTTCGATGGCCTTAATCCCGGCTTGCTTCGCCGAGTTGATGATTAGAAGTTTTATGCCGAGTTGGCGCGCGACTCTCTGAAAGGCCTCGTCTTGAAAGGCCGGCAGACGGGTGTTTGTGATGTATCCAATCGTGATTTTCGGCATAGCCATCGGTTTGTTTTTGATGATGCGGTATTGTATCAGGAAAATTGGGCGGATAACAGAACCAAGTTCAGCGACCGAATTCAGCGCCGGATTTTGGGCGCCTTTTCGCCAATGCGCGTCGAAAGTTTGTATTTTTCGCAGTAGTCGGTGATCACTTCGAGAAATTTGCGTCCGTATTTTGCCAGCTTGATTTCGCCGAATCCGGATATTTTACTCAAATCTTCAATCGTAAGTGGTAAATAACTCGCCAATTCAAGAAGCGTCGCGTCGGAAAATATCAGATAGGCGGGAACATTTTCTTCGCGCGCGAGAGCGCTTCGGGTTGTTCGCAGGCGATTAAAGAGCATCTCTTCGTACGAAACATCATTCATGGCGGCTTCAATTTTCGTCGCGTTTTTTACCAAAAAAATCTTTTCCGTTCCGGCCAGCACTGGTCTGCTTTTCTCGGTAAGCATGATAATCGGATATTCACTGCCGGCTTGCTTCAAATAATTCAAGGAAATCAGATCTTTGAAATAACGAAACCAGTGATCCTTGGAGATGTCCGCGCCAACGCCATAGGTTTTGAGCGAACGATGCTCGGCATGGATCTTTTCCGACTTCGAGCCGCGCAGAAAATCAACCAGATAAGTAAGTCCGTAGCGGCTATCCAACCTGGCCACGGCCGACAGCGCTTTTTGGGCGATGACGGTCGCGTCAAATTTTTCCTTGGTTGTAAGGCAGATATCGCAATTCGCGCACTCGTCCGGCGATTCTTCGCCAAAATAATTGAGGATTGAGCGCCGACGACAGGAATTCGTTTCGGCTAGCGCGGCCATTTGCGAAAGCTTGTTCAGCATCACGCGCGTTTGCCCGGGATTATCCTCCACCAGAGCGAATTTTTTCAGCTTGATCACATCGCCCCCGCTGAAGTACAAAATCGCGTCGCTCGGCAGGCCGTCTCGTCCGGCGCGGCCGGTTTCCTGGTAATAACTTTCTATATTTTTCGGCAGATCGGCGTGAATCACGAAGCGCACGTTGGATTTGTTTATTCCCATGCCGAAAGCGATGGTGGCGACCATTATTCGGCATTGATCTCTCACGAACGATTCCTGATGTTTATTTCTTTTTTCGTTCGTCAATCCGGCATGATAAGGCTTGGCCGCGAAGCCTTGCGCGGTAAGTTTATCAGCCAGTTTTTCGGCCGAGCCGCGGGACAGGACATAAATAATTCCGGAATCGCCGCGATGCGCGCGCAAGTAGCCGATTATTTGCTCAAACATTTTTCTTTTGGACAAAATCGTGTAGCGGATATTGGGGCGATTAAAACTAGAGACAAACACGCCGGGATTTTTCAGTTTCAGTTTTTGCAGAATATCGACGCGCGTCAATTCGTCGGCGGTGGCGGTCAGAGCAATGGTTGGCACATCGGGAAAATGATTTTTCAAAGTGTAAAGCTCGCGATATTCCGGTCGAAAATCGTGTCCCCAATGAGAAATGCAGTGCGCCTCGTCAATCGCGAACAGAGAGATATTCAAATCGCGCAGATAGACAATAAATCGGCCGTTATTTCCAATCAGCCGCTCCGGCGATACATAAAGCAATTTGATTTCATTGTTTTCAAGCTGTTTGTAGAGGGCGTTTACCTCGGCGCCGTCCATACTGGAATTAAGAAAAGCGGCCTTGATTCCATTAAGGCGGAGAGCGTCAACTTGATCCTTCATGAGAGCGATTAGCGGGGAAATCACCACCGTCAGGCCGTCCAGCAATAACGCCGGTATTTGATAACAAAGCGATTTACCGCCACCGGTTGGCATCAAAACAAAAACATCGCGCTTTCGCATGATGGTATTGATTATTTCCTCCTGGTTGAATCGGAATGATTCGTAACCGAATTTAGTTTTTAGCAGGCTTGCAGGGGAGTTCATGATATCCGGAAATCAATTTGATTTTTTCATCGCGAGCAAGTTTTTTGTACTTGGCTTCCTTGCTCCTCGCCACGGACATTGTAGCACACTCCTCCAAGTAAACCAATTTCACCGGTCTTCTACCGCGCGTATATTTGGCGCCCCGACTGGTATGATTATGCTCGTAAATGCGAGCGACCGGATCAAGACATGAACCGGTGTAAAGTGTTTTGTCGGCGCATTTGAGAATATAGACGAAGTGTGACACATTATTTCAATAATTCGGCCGTCAGTTCGATCACTCCGGTCTTTTTTGAGGCCGAATATGGGATTACCTTGTATTGGCTGAATGATTCCCTCAGATTTTTTAGACGATCCTCGTAGGCCGTCTTCTTTATTTTGTCTATCTTGTTGGCGACAATAATAATGTTTTTAGTTTTGTCCTTCAGGTTCGCCAGCACCTCCATATCATCCTTGGTGGGTCCGATATCGGCGTCAATGACGAGAATCAATTTGTGAAAATTGTAGCCGGATTTATATAAGTACCAATTCATCATTTTTTGAATTTGCAGGCGCATTTCTTTGGAAACATTCGCGAATCCGTATCCGGGCAAATCCACCAAATAAAAAGCCTTGTTTATCAAAAAAATATTTATTTCCTGGGTGCTTCCCTTAAATGAACTAACCCTCGCCAATTTCTTTTGATTGGTAAGAGAATTGATGACGCTGGACTTGCCGACATTGGAGCGTCCGAGAATTACGCACTGTGGCGTTCCATCCTCAAAAATACGGTCGGTACCAACCACTCCCTTGATAAATACCGCGTTTTTTATCTGCATAACCTACTTATTTTTCGGCTTCTTCTTGATGTCCTTTTTGCGGTGGGCTTCTTTGGCCATAAAATTTAGATTAAGAATAAACAGAATGAATAATTTGATTTTCTTGACTAAACAATTCGCTATTTTTTGCCAAAAGGAATTTTCGTTACTATCCGCTGGCAGGAATGTGATGGGCCTAATTCGCACACATAGATGAATCTCGGTCGGAATTTAAAACTTTTTGCATTATTGGTCTTCAGGCCTGGTGGTTGCGTAATAAAATCCGTAAGCGTAATATGTGGACGAAAGTTTGTTCCTACCATCGGCGTTCCATATTTCTCCATAAATCGTTTACCGTTTTTCCGCATTTTTTTAGGAAAGTGATTTAACGGCCAATGAGCATCGGTTCCATAGTCCCAATCATAATATTTCAAGGTGTTCTTTATGATATTTAGATATAATTCTTTAATCCATTTAGGTTTATCAAACATGAGGAGGTTTGGTTCGATAACCGTAGTTCGTAAATATCCCGAGGAAAAATTTTCAACAGTTCGCTCAATTTCAGCGATAAAGGTGGCATAATTTTTTGGCATCACGGCTATATGATAAAGGGAAATGTGAGGGATAAATGACCTTTTACCAAGCGCCCACTTAGTCTCAAACCTTCCAAGTTTTTTGCTCAATCCGATAGCGTATTCAGAAACCTCCTCAGGCGGAAGGATCACGATATCAAAATAATTTTTCCAAGTTAGTTTTTTCATGGTTAATTTTAGTGCCCATATCAATATGCTTAAGGGAACACTTATACTTTGTATAATGGAAGGGTGAAAATATCACCATTCCATTATATATTCTTAATTAAGGGCAGTCAAACTAAAATTGGCGGAGAGATAGGGATTCGAACCCTAGAGGGTCTTTCAACCCCGGCAGTTTAGTAAACTGCTGCCATAAACCACTCGGCCATCTCTCCTTGCTTATTTTTCAATCCCGGTAAACGGCAACTTTTCAATCATAGCCTTGATCGCTTCGTCCTCAATTTTTCGGGAATAATATATCTGATTCATCTCTAATTCTTTTTGCGTGCCAATCACCAGCCAGTTATTTTTGATACCGGCCTTGGTCAATGGTTTTCTTATTTCCTTTTGCTTGATGAGGTTCACAATTTCCTCCAAATCCAACTGATACTTTTCTAAAATCAGGAATAGATCATAAAAGTCGCGATAACGGGCGCGGTCACTCATGGCTCGGATTTTTTCGGCGCAGATTTCTTTAATGTCCATGACTTTCACTTCAAAATCCACTCCCCAGACATTATTGTATTTTATGGTTTGCGGAGGAAGCAATACATTTTGCAAGAAGTCTATTTCCACTTTCAAGGAATTTGACTGAATCAACGGACCGGTGTATTGCAGGCGTTCAATTTTCACAGTTGCCCCCGAAAGGTAATCTTTTTTAATGCTCAAATAGTCAATGCCGGCAAAGATGTTTTGCACTTCTTCCAAGCTCACCGATTTTTGATTGGCCGAAAAATCCAAATCCTCGGAAAACCGATATTGATCCAGATAGGTATGATGAAGAGCGGTTCCGCCTTTGAAGATGAGAGTATCTTTGAGAGCGGACTCCGTGATTATTTGCAAAACTAGGGTGAGAAAATAGTCCTTTTCGGCAATGTGCAGAGGATATTTTAGAGTTTTACGATTAATAATTTCCAGTTGTTGGCGGGTAATCATAGACGAAAATACTAGGAAGTTTTTTGGTTGTACTGATCAAAATATTCATCGTAATAGAGCCGCCATTTGGCGTTGAATTTTTTGTCGCCGGCGAGCATCCAATTGGTGCCGTGTTTGTGTTTTACGAGTTCGTATAACCTACTGGAATCAAGATTGAGAAAATCAAAAATAAGGCCAAATATTTTTATGGTCGTGCCGGATAATTTGGAGAGATATTCAGTGAGCCGATTAAAATCCAAATCCTGTTTATGGTTTATTATTTTTTCAATCACGACATCAATCGTCAATTTGCTTTTGCGAAAATTCACCATGTCAATCAGTGCTTTTTCGGCCGTCGCAATCCGTGCCGCTTTGTTTTCCACTTGCGCTTCTTCAAACCCAAAGTATAGGCTCTCTTTGGTTTTTATAAAGTTATATTCCATGTTGTTTAATTTCACGGCTTTGTACATTTTCAAACTGACGGAAATGGTTTTATTCATTAGTTGGTCAAACATGTTGTGATACTGTAAAGCGGATTCAAACGAAACATAAGAATTTTTGACCAACAGATTGGCAACAAGATAGGGCGAAAGAGATAGAAAGCCGCGGCCGGTTAATTCGGAAATCGCGTAAAGGCCACGCTTAATGCGAATGAGCCAACCGTCTTTAGTTAGTTTAGTGATCAGGTTTTTGGCCTGTTTGTAGTCCCAATTGCTTTTGGCAACTTCAATAATCTGGTCAGAGGTGACGATCAGGCCAAATTTGCCAATCAGGTTTTCCAACAATTCGCTTTGTTTAGCGGAGAGTATAGTTTGTTTCATAACAGGCAAGTCATAATGTTTAATGACTTTATGTATACATATTAAACTAAAATAGGGGTTTTATCCAGTACAGACAGTGGATAATTGACTGCGGGTTCCCCGTGGGAGGTTGATCCACAGTCCGACCACGATGCTCGGGATTTTCTCAAAAAGATTGGTTCGAACTTCCGCATTGCCGACCGCACTTT
>JBBTQT010000138.1:8130-12277 GCA_038065575.1 Patescibacteria group bacterium | reverse complement strand
GTGAAGCGACTGTGTCCGCCGTAGCCTGAAAGGCGAAGGAGGACGTGGCAATCCCTTTGCGCAATTTATAGGACAATAAATAAAACTCGATCTCGTCCGGCGAGGTCTTTTTTTATTTCTATTTTCGCGTTGGGGAAAATGGTTTTGATGTAGTCGGAGAGAGGTGTTGATTGTACTGGGTCTATCTCTAGGAACAAAAAAATTCGTAATTCGTTCGCCTTCGCTTTTGAGCTATGGCGGATAAAATAATTTTCTTCGACCGTCCGTAGCCCGATAGGGCGAAGGCGGGTAATTCGTAATTGCAGTCGTCCCACTTGTTCAATCAATTTTTTGTACAAATCCAACCCATTGTCGCCGGCGACGAGCGCGGAGCGTGGCTCGTGTCGGATTGACGGTTCTTCATTAAATTGTTCCTGGGTCAAATAGGGGAGATTGGCGGTTATCACTAATGGATCATGGAACATGGAGAATGGAGCATTGGCGAACGGTTCTAGGAGATTTCCTTGTAAGAAGTTTATGTCAACCTGATGTTTCTTGGCATTTTTTTTGGCGATTCTTAAGGCCGGTTTGGAAATATCAATGGCAAAACATTTGATTGTTTTTTTATTGTTTTTTTCTGGATTCCCAATCAAGTTGGGAATGACAGTGGTGACATTTGTTTGTTTTAATGCCGTTAGAATCGCAATCGGAATGCAACCTGTCCCTGTGCCCACATCGATCAATGTCCCGCCAATTATTAATTTGCCTCGCCCGTCCGTAGTCCCGATGGGCGAAGGCGGGTAATTATTAATTATTAATTCGTCCACCACCGCTTCCACCAAAATTTCCGTGTCGGGTCGGGGGACGAGAGTGTGTTTGTTCACCAAAAAATCCAAACCGAAAAAATCCTTGTGTCCGATAATATAGGCAAGTGGGATTCCTGATTTTCTTTTTCTGAGAAAATTTTTGAATTTCAGATATTCAAAAAAACTGAGTTCGGATTCAGGATGAGCAATAATAAATTCGCGTGGTTTTTTTAGGGAAAATGCTAAAAGAAGTTCAGTATCAATAATTTCTATCGAAGAAGATGACGAAAGTAATTGTTTTATTGAGTAGTTCATTTTGAGTGAAAGTATTAATTGTCATTTCGACCGAAGCGTAGCGAAGTGGAGAAATCCCCCAGTTGGTGACATAAAGTAGGGGATCTCGCCTCTTCGGGCGACCACCTGTGGGTGGTTTCGACTTCATTAATTCGCTTCGCTCATTCATTTCGCTCAAGATGACAATACAGGCCATACGTCATCGCGAGGAGCGAAGCGACGTGGCAATCCCTTTGCATTGTGATACAAACCAAGGGATTGCCACGTCCTCCTTCGCCATTATACAACAATGTTATCTTTTTCCTTGTAATCCGCCGCTCGCAGGGCTTCAATCACCGGTTCCAGATCGCCGTTCAGGATTGTGGCGATGTTGTTCCAGCTTTCGTGGATGCGATGGTCGGTGATGCGATCTTGAGGGTAATTATAAGTGCGAATTTTTTCGCTACGGTCGGCATTGCCGATTTGATCCCGTCGCGCCGAATCCAGCTTGGCTTTTTCTTCTTCTCTTTGTTTTTCATAAAGCCGAGCGCGGAGCACGGCCATCGCCTTCAGTCTATTTTGGGTTTGGGAGCGTTCATCTTGGCACTGGACAATGGTGTTGGTCGGGATATGAGTGATGCGCACCGCGCTTTTGGTGGTGTTGACGCTTTGGCCGCCGTGTCCGCCCGCGCAAAAAGTATCCAAACGCAGATCATTCGGATTGATGGCGAATTCTTTTTCTTCGATTGAAGGCATCACCGCCACGCTGATGGTGGAGGTGTGGATACGTCCGGTTTTTTCCGTTTCCGGAACTCGTTGCACGCGGTGCACGCCCATTTCGTATTTCAGATCACGATAAACATCTCGGCCTTCCACGGAAAAAATGACTTCTTTGTAACCGCCAATCCCGATTTGGCTCTCGTCAATCAACCCGGTTTTCCATTTTTTTCCTTCGGCGTATTTCAGGTACATCCGCAGAACATCGCTCGCGAAAATGGCCGCCTCGTCGCCACCGGCGCCGGCGCGGATTTCCATGATGACATTTTTTTTGTCCATTGGATCACTCGGGCGAGTCATTTCCGCCAGTTCATTTTCCAGTTCGGTTTGTTTGTTTATCAATTCATCCGTCTCAGCCACGGCCATCGCCACCACTTCTTGATCAGTTTCTTTCTCGGCCATTTCTTTGGTGGCGGAAATGGCGTTTTCAATCGCTTCCAATTTGGACGCCAATTCATAGGTCGGACGCAAATCCGCGTATTCCGCCGACGCAGTTTTCAATTTTTGGGAGTCGCCAATAACGGCAGGGTCTTGAAGATCCCGCTCCAGCGTTAGGTAGCGGTCTCTGATTTGAGTATGTTTAGTGTTCATAATTTTGTTATTATAACCGGAATATGTTTTATTGTCATTCTTTCGTCCGATTGATATTCCCATCTTTTTTCTGTCATTCCCGCGAAGGCGGGAATCCAGAAATTCCACGAACAACTGCTTGGGCTGGATTCCCGCCTGCGCGGGAATGACAGATACAGGATACAAAAAAGCAGACTTAAATCAGCCCGCTTTTCATATTCGTTTCGCTATTTTGATTCGGCTTCCACTTTAGCCTTCGCTTCCTTCTTGGTTTTCGCAGCCGCTTTTTTTACTTTCTTGCCTTTGCGCGCTCCGGCGGCGGCCGCCACCTTGGTCATTTTTTCTTGGAATTTTTCCACGCGTCGGGCAGTGTCCACGAATTTTTCTTTGCCGGTGTAAAACGGATGGCAATTACCGCAAATTTCCACGCGGATGTTTTCTTTGGTGGATCCGGTGACAAAAGAATTGCCACAGGCGCAAGTGACAGTGATATTGGAGAAATATTTCGGGTGAGTGTCTTGTTTCATAGGGCGAACGAATTAACAATTAATAATTACTAATTAATAATTGTGTAAAACGGCGAGCGTTTATTTGTTATTAGTAATTATTAATTTTTAATTATTAATTGCGTATCAATTTCAGTGCGACCATTATAGCATCGCGTTCCCGAACTGTCAAGCCTTGACAAGGGAGGGGCGTTATTGTAGACTAGCCCCATTAAATCCCTCATTTGGCCGCGCTTTATAATGTATAAAGCAATTTTCCTCCCGGTAATCACTTATCGGGCTCGGGCTTAAAGAGGTTAAAAGGAAAAATTATGAAAATCCCGTCAATTCTGGAGATGCTCCAGGCCGGAGTCCATTTCGGACATCAGGTGTCGCGCTGGCACCCCAAGATGAAACCGTTCATCTTCACCGAGCGCAATCGCGTGCATATCATCAATCTGGAAGAAACCGAGAAGCAACTGGCGGTCGTTTTGGCTGAAGTCAAGAATATGACCGCGGCCGGCAAAGTGATTTTGTTCGCGACCACCAAACCTCAATCCCGAGAAATCGTTCGAGCCGCGGCCATTGCCTGCGGCGCGCCGTACCTGGTGGATCGCTGGCTCGGTGGCATGCTTACCAACTTTTCGGAAATCAAGAAATTGGTGAAAAAATACAACTCGCTCAAAGAAAAGACCGCCAAAGGCGAACTTGGCAATTATACCAAGAAAGAACAATTGGAAATTTCGCGCGAGCTCCAAAAAATGGACGGTTATCTGGCCGGCCTCATGACGCTGGAAAAAATGCCGGACGCCCTATTCATCCCTTCCGTGCAAAGAGAAAAAACCGCGGTTACCGAAGCCAATAAAATGGATGTGCCGATTATCGGCGTCTGCGACACCAATGCCAATCCGACCAAAGTCGCCTATGTCATCCCCGCCAACGACGACGCCGTTAAATCCATCACGATGATGGTAAATCTCGTGGCCGAAGCCGTGAACGAAGGCAAAGCCGAACTGGCGCAAAAACAGCAACAATAATTTCGTCATTCTGGTGAAGCACAATGATGTCATTTCGACCGAAGCGAAGCGTAGTGGAGAAATCCCCCGATAATTAAGATAAACCGGGGGATCCCTCGACCTCGCTCGGGATGACATATGTGGGTATTCGCAATTCGCCTGCTCGGCGTAGCGAAGCGAAGCCGAGTAATTATTAATTTGTAATTTTTCATTATATGTCAATCACCGCTTCGGACATTGC
>JBBTQT010000138.1:0-8030 GCA_038065575.1 Patescibacteria group bacterium | reverse complement strand
GTAATTATTAATTTGTAATTTTTCATTATATGTCAATCACCGCTTCGGACATTGCCAAATTTCGCGCGGAAACCGGCGCGGGAATGATGGATTGCAAAAATGCTTTGGAAGAAGCCGGCGGCGATTTTGAGAAGGCCGGCGAGATACTGCGCAAAAAAGGCATCACCAAAGCCGCCAAAAGAGCCGGAAAAATCGCGGCCGAGGGCGCGGTGGTGAGTTATATTCATAACGGTGGCAAGATCGGCGTTCTCGTGGAAGTGAATTGCGAAACCGATTTTGTGGCGCGCACCGACAGTTTTCGCGCTCTCGCCGGTGACATCGCCATGCATATCGCCGCGACCGCCCCAAAATGTGTTTCTCGAGCTGAAGTTTCCGCCGAGGAAATGAAAAAAGAAAAAGAAATCCATATTGAAATGCTTCGCGCCGAAGGAAAGCCGGAAGCGATGATTGAAAAAATCGTGGAGGGAAAAATGGGGAAGTATTATAGCGAGGTTTGCTTGCTGGAACAACCATTTATCAAAGACGAAGAGAAAACCATTGAACAACTGCTGACGCAGAAGACCGGCGAGATCGGCGAAAAAATATCCATCCGCCGTTTCGCGCGCTACGAATTGGGCGAAGGAATGGAAAAAAAGAAAACCGATTTCGCCGCCGAAGTGGCCGAACAATTGGCTTAATACCCGGCGCGAATCGAACGCGCCGCGACCGATTGAAAATTTATATCCACAGTTAATAGGAACAAACGGGCAATTAAATTGTCCGTTTGTTTATTTTTTGGTATAATGCCAAACAAGAAAAATAATCTGTCTATGCGCAAAATTTATTCGCGCGATTCTTTCACCAAAGAGCAAAAAATGGGGTTCATTTTTATGCTCGTTTTCGCCATTCTGACCATCAGTCTCGGCGCGTTGCAATTGCGCAACACGCTCTATGGGCCATTCGTGGTGCATTCATTGGTGAAAAGCGATGCGGCTTTATTGAACGAAGAACAGGCCAAATTACAGGCGATTGATACGGATCAAGACGGAGTAAGCGATTACGAAGAATTGAGTTTTTACAGCACCAGTCCTTATTTGCCGGATACGGATTCCGATGGGTTAACAGACAAAACGGAAATTGATCAGGGCACAGATCCGCTTTGTCCGGAAGGGACTAAATGCGCTGGCGAGGAAGAATTGTTGAACGGTTTGACGCCGGATATCGCTTCGCCATTGTTGGACGCCGTTCAAAGCCCGACCGATGTTGTGACCAAAAGCGCAGGTGGAATCACTGTCACCGGTACCGATGCCGGTATTGATAGCCTGGATATCAATGATTTGGTGCGGGATCCGCAGAAATTACGCGATTTGCTATTGCGCGCCGGGAAAATATCTCCGGAAGATTTGGCTAAAATCAACGACCAAAAATTACTGGAAGCGGCGGCCGCGGCAGCCAAAAAGGAGTAGAAAATTTTTTGTAATCGGCTTATCGGCTTTTGATCCACTATGACAATGAAAGACGGATCGAGAAAAAAAAGAATAGCGATTATTTCCTTAATCAGTGTTATTTTATTGGCCCCGATTATTGCTTCTTTTGGTTTTGTTGAAGCAGTTCAGGCGCAAGGTATGGCTGGCGCCGCCAAAAGTATTGGTAATGCGTTTACGGCGATAGGGGCTGCCAAAAATGCCGCCAAGGCCACGCCGGGAATGCCGACAAAAGATGTGGATAAACCGGCGGAAAGCCTTATTGATACAATCGAAGAAACCATTCTTTCGATATTGTTAAGTTCGATCACCTCCGGCGCATCGTATTTCATCAATAAACTCGCCTACGATAGCGCCACTTATCTGGCTTCAAAAGCCTCCGGTCAAAAACCGCTGGTATTTCAAGAAGGTTTTGGAGATTATCTAACCACTGTCGGCAAAGACAGCGTGGCCACAGCCGTGGAAGAGCTTGGTCAAGATGTCGGCCGAGCGTTCGGAGACAAATCCGGTTTTCATTTTTGTCAGCCTTCCAACCCTTTTATCTTGCCGTCCCTTATGATGGGCATCAAGAGTATGTATCCCGAGTTCGGCAGTAAGAACGGTCCGGCGCCGAAATGCACTTGGAGCCAATTAAGCAAGAAAATCGGCGGACTGACCTCCGGCGAAACTTTTGAAAACTTCGGTCGGGATCTGGCATCTCAACAGCTGGCCGCCGGGCTGAAGGCCGATCAAACGGATTTCGGTTTGGCCTTGGGTTATTTTCGTTGGGTGAATGATAAAGTAGGTAAAGAGCAGAACGACGCGGATTTAGCCAGGATGGAGGGTCAAGGTTTCAAGTCGTTGACCGATACTGTTTCCGGCTACATCAAAACACCGGCGCAGATCTTCAAAGAAGAATCAGAGGCTCTTACCGGCAAACATCAAGGCGAATTGACCGCCAACCAAATTTCCGGAATGTATGGTGCTACCAACTGGGGAATGTTAGGAAACGCCGCTTCAATTTTTTTGAGCACTTTCGCGAGTGATCTCACCAGAAATATCTTTGAAAAGGGGATTTTGCCTGATCCGACCGTAGTTGGCACTGTCGGCGGCCAATCCATCACCAATGAGTATGCCGCACTCGCTAATGTCAATCGAGTGGCGGCCGAGTCCGCCTTTAATTTCCTCTTCGCGACAGTGCCGGAGAAAAGGCAAGACGCCTATGATTTAATCACTGAATACGCCAGCTGTCCACCCTCACCCGGCATCAATAATTGCGTGATGGACGGAGGCTTGAAAAAAGCCTTGGACAGAACGGTGAATGGCGCGCCGATGACGATTCAGCAGGCACTTGACAGCGGATTATTGGATGGGAGCAAATTTTTGTATCCTCCTTCGCGCACTGATTATAATACCGATGTCAATAAATGTTTCAATGACGGTTTTTGTTATTCCAATCTGCAAAAATTACGCAAGGCGAGAATATTCCCGCTCGGTTTTGAAATCGCGGCCTTGAAAGCCGACCCTGATCATTTGGATAACTGGACGCTCGGGAAAGTGGTGGCCGGCTATGAAAAATGCGGCCCAAACGGCAAGGGTGGAGCGCAATTCCCATATTGTCATTTGATTGATCCTAATTGGGTGTTGCGGGTACCGGAGTATCGTTGCGAATCGCAAGTAATCGGATCAGGTCTGTTCGTGGAGGATGAGGCTACTCGCCGCTTTGAATGCGTTGATATTTCCACTTGTATCCTGGAAGATCAAAACGGCAAGTGTCTTGGCGATAATTATGGCTACTGCCTGAAAGAAAAAAATACTTGGAACATCAAAGGCGAAACCTGTCCGGCGGAATTCAATTCTTGTCGCACTTTTGTCAATACCGCCGACAACAAAATAGTTTCTTATTTGGCGAGAACCGTTGACTACGGCGAATGCAACCAAGCGGCCATCGGCTGTAAAGCCTACAGCACCGCCAAAAATAACGGCGCCTGGGTGAATACCGCGGCCGTGGATTTGGCGTTAAAAAAATCCGGTCAGTCGCAAGTGATTTATTTCAATCGCAACATTGATCAATATAATAATTGTCCGGCCGGCGCCGATGGTTGCCATGGTTTTTTTGAACAAATTGACGGAGTGAAGAGCAAAGAGATATTGCCTTTGCGCAAAGCTCCGGATTATCTCGGTTGTTACGACACCGTGCCGGCTACCAAAGAGGTCATAGATTGGCCGAAGACCTCATTTGCGGTGGACGAACTGGTGGCGGGGCAGGCGAAGGAATGCGGACAATACTCGCAAGTGTGTTTGGAGGAAGAAAACGGCTGCAAAAAATATACCAATGCCGATGGTGATCCGGAATTAGTCGGGATTGTTGTCGGCGACAATTTCTGTCCGGCGGCTTGCGTTGGTTACAGTACTTTCAAACAGGAGGGCAAGAAGAAAGACGCGCCTCACGCCTTTGAACCGGATAAATTTCCATTATATTTCATTCCCGATCAAGCCGAGGTCTGTCCCCCCATCTACGAAGGCTGTTCCGAATACACCAATCTGGAAGCGGTCGCCGTTGGTGGCGAAAAAACCGAATACTACACCGGCATCAAGTATTGCGAAAAGCCGAAAGCGGAGGGCGATAATTTCAAAACCTATTACTCCTGGGAAGGTTCGGCCAGCACCGGTTATGTGATCAAAGTTCACAAATTATTGCCGATCGTTCAAGAAGAATTTGATTATATCAATGGCAGTGAGTATGTCCTGAACGCCGGGGAAACCAAAGCCGGAGTTTTTGCCATCGGTACGCCGGCCTACGCCGATGACAATCAAGCGTCATTGCAACGGAATTATGATTTGTGCAACAAAACCAATTACAATTTAATGATCAATGATCCGGACAATTTTGAGGTGGAGACCGCTGATTGTCACGCTCTTTATGACAGCTCCGGCCATATCTATTATAGCCTGCTTGGGCAAACCATTACTGTTTCGGATCAATGCCACGCTCTGCGCAAAACGGAAAGCAGTCTTTATGTTGACGCCGCCATTGCCGATAGTACCGGCTGTGCTCGTAAGTCCGGGCTGTGGGGGGATGATCCGGCTACGGTCGCCGCGGATGCCGTTTGTCGTCGCTGTTATGATGGTGGAAAATATACCAATGGCGCCTGTGTCTATCTGGCCATTACTGGCAACAATGAATCACCCTCCTGCCGCGGGCCGGATAATAATCCGGGACTATACAATGGTTGTCGCGCCTATACCGGCCATGCCGCCAATACGGTATTGGATGTGGTGCCGACCATCACTTTTGAGCCGAGCGCCAATAATCCGGAAGCGATCGCCATTGCCAAAAAGGGTTGGTCGGTTGGAACAATCAAATCCGAATCCGGGCAGTTGGGACAAAATTCCTTGTTGTTTGACGGCGCTTATCAATTGACATACACTTTCCCGACCGGAATTTTGGTAAGTGGCGAATGGTATGAATTGAATTTTTGGGTGAAGGGAACGCCGCAGAATTTGAAAATTTATTTGTCCGAGGGCGTCGGCGATGAAAACAAGGGTAATTTTACCGGCGATCCGATTGATCCAACCAAGACTGATGCCAATGTGCTCTTACCGGTGGGTGCTGATTGGAAACAATATCATCTGGGGCCGGTGCAATTTATCGGCAATGGATCGGACGAATTGAATCCCGCCAATCTCAAATTTGAAAGAATTTTGGCGGGTAATGTCGGCCCGTATTTCCTGGATAATGTTCGCGTTACCAGAATCAGCGACAAATTATTCCGGATCAAGGATTCCTGGAAGGAAAAAAATAATGGTCTGAGCGCGCCGGCGGAATGTTTGGGCGATCCGTTGCCGGCCGAAGGCCTGCCTGGCAAATTCTTGGGATGTCGGAAATACACCGAGGTTGACGGCACGATCCGGAATGATGCCTACATTACCAATTTTGACAAATTATGCCGACCGCAAGCCGAGGGTTGCGTGGCTCTGTATGACAGCCATAATACTTTGACCGAGGAGAAGGCGACCGCGTTTAATGTTTGGTGTTCCGCCGGCATCGGGACGATTAAAGACGGCAAGTGCGTTTCCGATTTATACGGCGTTTGCGATGTGCCGGTGAACGGCGCCGGCTGTTATATCAAAAAATCCGTTTTGGAAAGTCTGGCGTTGTTGCCGGCGGCGGCCATCACCAAATCAACCGTGATTGTTCCGGCGGATACCGCCCTTGACGCGCCGATTTATCTCACCAAGAAAACCGAATTCCAATGCCAGCCTTCCAATATCGGCTGTGAAAAATTGGCTCTGCAAGAGCAGACTATTCCGGACGACAATAGTACCACCTCTTACAAATTTTCCGAAACCGACGGCATCAAAAATGATCCTGACAAATACGAACAAACTCTTTGCGCCGACGACACGCTCGGCTGTTCGGAATACAAGGGCGGAAATGATATCTCTTATTTCAAAGATCCGTTGCTTACCGGCAACAAATTGTGTAGCTACAACGCTAATTTGGAATTATCCAACGGCACCAAACTTTCCGGCTGGTTTAAGAACGGCGTCGGCAAGTGTAGTCAGGATCAAACTTTGCTTTGCGCGTCCGGCGCCGACTGTGGCGAGGGTAATGCCTGCGAAGCCGTAGGCACGGTGCCTTGTTATCAAGACTATTATCAAGCGGGCGGCAAGTATGGCATTTGGTCAAACAAATCTGATAAGTATAATGGTTTTGTCGGGGTTTGCGAAAATCAATATGATCAATGCGTGGAGTTGATTGATCCGGCCGACAGTTCCGGCTTCGGCGACGCGGGAAAAGCCTATTACATCAAGCTTACTCAAGATTTGAAGGCGAAATCCGCCGAGGCCTGCAATGGCAATAATGCCAGTCTAAAAGAAGGATGCGTACTCTTGGATAAGACCGATAATCCGAACAAAATATATAACTCCGGCGAAACTTATGATAAAAGCGCGGACGTCGATCCAAAATATAAATTGGTTCCACCGGTTACCGCTGTCACTGCCAAGTATCCCAATTTGGATGCTAATATAATCATCAAGGTGGAAAAGAGTCGCACTTGCGAGGAGTGGTTGGCCTGCCGTGATCAAATGAAAGTGGAGAGCGCCGATGGACAGGTGCGGAATGTTTGCACGCAATACAAATCCTGCGATGCCACTGTTCCGGGTGAGGCCTGCACCAACTGGACCGGGCTCACGAATATTGAAAAGGAGAAGTTTACGGAAAAAACTTATCGGGAACGCGATACTTCGTGGTATGGGATTGATTATTCCGGCTACACTTTATTCAATCAATATCAAATAAACAGTGTCCTTAATGTCAATTTGGGTGATGACACGGTGTCGTATTTGGCGCACGAAGTGGATTCCATTATTTTCCAAATTGATCAGACAAAATCTTGCGACGCGGTCAACAATACAAAGCCCGATTGGGCGGTCTGCGGATTTGATGCCGGAGGCCGATGCTACCAACATAAATGCATATATCCTTTATCGGGTATATTTCCGAAGGATAAAGCCATGGATGCCGTTGGCGCGCGAGATTATTTAGAACGCGGATCGTGCAAGTCGTATCCGGAAGTAAATAGCCCCTATCCGCAAAGTGTTGGCGGTGATTTCAATGTGATTAAGGCGGCCTACACTGTCGCGGGCGAATCTCAACCCAGGCGGAAGGAGTTCAATAGTAAGCAAGCCGGTTACTCGGCCGCTAACATCTGTCAGGATGGGGATTGCTCCTGCGAATACAAAAAAATCGTCTACAAAGGGCAGGTTTCCGCTGATTATTGGCCGATGGACAAAGATATTGCCAATATCGGCGGGGTCTGCGCGAGTGGCGACAAGGCGGGCGGTGTCTGTCGCACCGATGCCGATTGCAGTCAAGTGGCGGACAATGGCATTGTCGTGAACGGAGTTTGCGCGCGAATGGATAATCTTAGTTCCCATGTCGGTCTGCGCGGATTTTGCTTGGAGAAAGATTATAGCCGGCCATTAAACAAAGACACGGATGAATTTGCTTGTTTGACCTGGTTGCCGATTGATACGGCCGCGAGCCGATTGGATCAGTATAATTTTAATCAAAAAGCAGGGTATTATCCGGATGAAGACGCCAGAGTCAAACAGGCGGACGGCTTGCCGGATGGCGTCTATGGCCAGGTGTATTGCGCGAACGCCACCGGGAACGCGATGGGAGCGGTGAAAACCGGATCATACGGGGATATCTTGAGACTTAACGCGGGTGATAGTTATAAGCAATTTGGTGATGTATTTGCGGACGATGATTTGAGATTTAAGAGTAATGAAATAATTTATGGCAAATTATTCAATGCTTACGGCGATTACATTTTTGATGATAAATCATGGAGCGGTAATAAATTCGGACAAAAATACATGAACATTAAGGGGTTGGATGACAATAGTAGTATGACATTGGCGGTTGGTCTCATGGATCCGTTTAATGCCCGTAATAAGTATAATAATGGTGTATGTAAGATAGCTACCCCGTCAACACCAGCCAATGATCCGGTTGACGGTAATTGTCTTCCCGGTGGACCGTTGCCTCCGGTAAGTTTTGATGGTACGAGTGAT
>JBBTQT010000137.1:0-19202 GCA_038065575.1 Patescibacteria group bacterium | reverse complement strand
TGGTCAGTCTGCCGTCGTTCAACAACAATGATTTTTCCGGGGGCATTGACAGCAAAATTTACGCCGATTATCTGGAAGATTCGGATCGGCCACTTTTCAATCGCAGTATCGCCGGAATGTATCCGTCCGGCTCAACCATCAAAATGGTTTTTGCCGCTGCCGCTTTGCAGGAGCGGGTGATTAACGCCGCCACCTCTTTTTTCAGCAGTGGCGGTTTGCGCGTCAGTCAGTGGTTTTTTCCGGATTGGCAGGCCGGCGGGCACGGACTCACCAATGTCAGAAAATCCATCGCCTGGTCAGTCAATACTTTTTATTATTACATCGGCGGCGGATTCGGCGATTTTGCCGGTCTAGGCCTCGAAAGATTGATTCAATATTTGAGATTGTTCGGATTCGGAACGGAATTGGGGATAGATATTATCGGGGAACAGTCGGGGTTCATTCCTTCACGCGAATGGAAGAAAGCTGTCAAAAATGAAGCTTGGTACATCGGCGATACCTATAATATCTCCATTGGTCAGGGTGATTTGCTCGCGACTCCCCTCCAAATCGCGGCGGCGACTGCGGTTATTGCCAATGGCGGGTCGTTATACCGTCCCGGTTTTTTGAACGCGGTCATTCATCCGGATACCGGCAAAAAAGAAATATCAAAACCGGATTTGATCCGGTCGAATTTCATCGCTCCGGAACATTTGGCAACCGTGGCCCTCGGGATGAAGGATTGCGTGGATTATGGCTCTTGCCGGCTGCTCCATTCGCTTCCGTTCACGGTCGCCGGCAAAACCGGTACGGCGCAGTGGGGAGGGGATAAGCCTAATCATGCCTGGTTTACCTCGTTCGCGCCTTTTATCAGTCCGAAAATCGTGGTCACTATTCTGGTTGAGGAGGGGGAGGAGGGGAGTCGCATTTCCGCGCCTATTGCCAATGATTTCTACCGTTGGTGGGGAAAATACGCGCTATATTGACCAATTCTCCGCTTCTGATATAATAAAACTGTCCGTTTTACGCCTAACGGACATATTTTTTGAGTTTAGACACTATTTGAATATCTATGCCTAATGACGAATTGCAGTATTTGACGCACGATAAGCGAGCAAAGTTGGAAAAAGAGCTCCGAGAATTGAAAGAAACCAAAATTCCCCAAACCGCCAAACGGATTGATGAAGCGCGCCAAATGGGGGATTTATCCGAAAACGCCGAATATCACGCGGCGCGCGAGGAAATGAGCTGGTTGCGTTCGCGCGAGAAGGAACTGGTTTTCATTATTGACAATTCCCAAATTATTGAAGAGGACGGGAAAAAACGAAGCAATAATGTCGTGTCCGTCGGTTCCACAATTGAGGTCAAGGTGAATGATAAAAAAAAATCATTCCACATCGTTGGCGCGCAGGAGGCTGATCCGGCTAATGGTCGAATATCCAATGAATCGCCTTTGGGGCAGGCCTTTCTCGGCAAAGAAGAGGGGGACAAAGTTGAAGTGAAGGTTCCCGCCGGCGTCCAAACTTACAAAATTATTGAAATCCTCTAATAACATTTTGTCTATGGGCAAAGAAACCGTCGCCGTAAATGATGAATATAATGTGCGTTTGCAAAAAATGCGGGAATTAAGCGCGCTCGGATTGAATCCCTACCCGGCGCGATCCGGTAAAAAATTGATTATTTCCGAGGTCATCCTGGCCGGCGAAGGGTCAGTTGTGTCCACTGCCGGCCGGATCATGACCAAACGCGATATGGGTAAGCTCACTTTTTGCCATATACAGGATGAGAGTGGCGCTGTCCAGATCGCCTTGCAAAAAGATAAAATCGGCGCTGATTCCTACGCGCTTTTCGTCAAAAAAATCGACGGTGGCGATATTGTTCAGGTAACGGGCGAGCGTTTTGTCACTCACAAAGGTGAACAATCCATTTTGGTCTCGGAATGGAAAATTTTGGCGAAAGCATTGTTGCCATTGCCGGAAAAATGGCACGGACTTACCGATGTGGAAGCGCGTTATCGGCGTCGCTATTTGGATTTGATCTCCAACAAAGAATCAATGCGGATCGCTTTGCTCCGAAGCGATCTCGTCAAAACTATCCGTAATTATTTTGACGAACGCGGATTCCACGAGGTGGAGACGCCGGTTTTGCAGACCTTATACGGTGGCGCGCTTGCCCGTCCTTTTCAGACTCATCACGAAGCCTTGGACATTCCCTTGTATTTAAGAATCGCACCCGAGCTTTATTTGAAACGGTTGATTGTCGGCGGTTTTGAAAAAGTTTATGAGGTGGCCAAATGTTTTCGCAATGAAGGAATTGATCATAATCATAATCCGGAATTCACTCAAATTGAATTTTATTGGGCCTATGCCGATTACCATAATTTGATGGACATGATGGAGGATTTGATTCCTCATTTGATAAAATCAATCGGTCTATCGTTAAAATTCGTCGTGGATGGCCAAGAAGTGGACTTCACTCCGCCTTATCCGCGCGTTACCATGCGCGCCTTGATTAAACAGTACGCGAAAATAGATATTGAGGATTATAAAGACCAGCCGGCAATGTATAAAATTGCCGCGGAATTGGGAGTGGGCGACGTTGACAAGGATTCCGGTCGGGGAAAATTGATTGATGAAATCTACAAAAAATTCGCCCGTCCTCATATCGTCAATCCGATTTTCATGATTGATCATCCGGTGGAATTGTCTCCGCTCGCCAAAAGAAAAGAAGAGAATCCGGACTATGTAGAGAGATTGCAGTTGTTGTGCGTTGGCGGAAATGAATTATGCAACGGATTTTCGGAATTGAATGATCCGGTTGATCAAGAGAAAAGATTCAAGGAACAGGTGGAACTCCGAGAATCGGGAGATGAAGAAAGCATGCCATATGACGAGGATTATGTCACCGCCTTAAACCATGGTATGCCTCCGACCGCCGGCCTCGGAATGGGCATTGATCGTTTGGTCAAGTTGTTGGTCAACGCTCCCAACCTGAAAGAAGTGATTTTATTTCCGACGCTGAAGCCGGAATCAGTCGATAACTCGGAATTCGGAAAATCGCGGAAAACCAAATTATGAAAAGAAAATTGCTTATTGGTACGACCAACCGCGTAAAGTTGAAGGAAATAAGCGATTTTTTGGCGACCTTGCCTTTTGAATTGGTTTTTTTAAGCGATCTGAAAGAAACCATCCCCGAGCCGGAAGAAAATGAGCCGACAATAGAAGGAAATGCCATCATTAAGGCCGGATATTATGGCGAACGAACCGGTTTGCTTACACTGGTTGATGATACCGGGCTGTTTATTGACGCGCTCGAAGGCTGGCCGGGGGTAAAAGCCGGACGGATTGAGTCAAATAAGGAAGAACGGATAAAATTAGTATTGGACAGACTGAAAGATGTTTCCGTTGAAAATCGGGGGGCGGAATTCAGATCGGTTATGGTATTGCACGACCCGTTGAATGATTCACTATTTATTTCTTCCGGGAAAATTCAAGGTAAGATATTATTGGAAGCGGTTAAAGTTGAGGACGCGTCTTTGAATTCACTTTACGCCATTTTCTTTTGCGAGGAATTGGGCAAGACATTCGCGGAAATGGCGGTGACGGAAAGAAATTCCGTAAGCCAGCGCGGTCAAGCGCTCGCCAAAATCAAATATCACTTGCAAAACACTTATAGCGGTCGGCATATCGTCGTGCCTTGTGCCTTGATTATTAAGGATGGAAAATTATTGATGTCCTTGCGCAATGATCCGCATCGTCTCGAGTTTCACAAAAAATGGGAATACCCGGGTGGAACCGTGGAATTCGGCGAGCAGGTTGAAGACAATTTAAGGCGCGAGGTCAAGGAGGAGATTGGCTATGAGGTGGAAATCGTAAAATTGCTTCAGCGCGTCACGGTTGAAAGCCGGGAGACTCTCACTTATAAGTACCAGTGTTATTTGTTGCCGTATGTTTGCCGAATCAGCGGTGGGAGCGGAGAACATAGCGATGAAGAAGTTTTGGAAACGCGCTGGTTTGAATTGGACGAGGTTCTTGATTATGAACTGCTTGGCGCCAACGCGCAAATGTTTGAGGAAATACTGCCGGAATTGAAAATGGTGATAGCGGAAAACGGCTTATAACGCCAATAACCCGATTTCCATGTATGAAAAAAGTAATGGTATTTGGCACATTTGATGTTGTACACATGGGACATATCCACATGTTGAAAGAAGCGAAAGAATACGGGGATTATTTGGTGGTTTGCGTCGCCCGCGACAAAAATGTTGAACTGATTAAAGGCGAGCGGCCGTATTATTCGGAAGGGGAGCGAGTGGAATTTTTGAAGCAAATAGCGATCGTTAATCATGTGATCTTGGGGCAATTGAATGATGTTTACCGGGATATCGGCATAATCAAGCCGGCCGTAATCGCCCTCGGCTATGATCAAAAGGTATTTGTTGATGAACTGGCCGACGCGATCACCGCGATGAATTTGAAGATTCCGATTGTTCGTCTGAAACCGTATCGGTCCGGCAAGTATAAAAGCGCCAAATTAAAAAGATATATTCAAAAATTAGCTTGAAATAATATGCTTGATATCAAATTCATTCGCGAAAATATAGAATCGGTAAAACAAAATTGCGCGAATCGCGTGGTAAAAATAAATATTGATCGGCTGATTGAGACAGATGAGCTCCGTCGTCTTAAATTACGCGAGATTGAGGCACTGCGCGCCACCCGCAAAGCCGGTTCAAAAGGAAGACCGGATCCCGAGGAGATTGAACGGCTACGCGCGTTGGGGGATGGTATAAAACAAAAAGAAACGGAATTGGCGGATATTGAAAAGGAATACACAGAGTTGATGCTGCAAATTCCCAATTTGACGCATCCGGAAACGCCGATCGGCGGTGAAAACGATTATAGAATTATATCGGAAAAACCCGCGCCGGAATTTTCTTTTGCTCCAAAAAATCACGAGGAATTATTAACAAATTTGGATTTGATAGATTTTGACCGCGGCGCCAAAGTTGCGGCCGCGAAATTTTATTTCGCGAAAAATGATTTGGTTCGTCTCAATCAAGCGCTCATCAATTACGGAATTGATCTGGTCGCGCGACACGGCTATACCCTTATGGAAACTCCGGATCTGGCGAGAAACAAAATTTTGGAAGGAATCGGTTTTAATCCGCGTGGTTCGGAGACACAGGTCTATTCGGTGGAAAACACTGATTTAAGCTTGATCGGCACCGCGGAAATCACGGTTGGCGGCTATCACGCCGATGAAATTTTGGATTTGGTGGATGGACCGAAAAAATATGCGGCGCTTTCGCATTGTTTCCGTACCGAAGCGGGAGCCTACGGCCGAGAGAGCCGGGGATTGTATCGCGTGCATCAATTTACCAAATTGGAAATGTTCGTCTATTGCCGACCGGAAGAAAGCGAAACATTGCACAATGAACTGCTGGCGATTGAAAAAGAAATTTGCGACGGACTTGGTTTATCTTACCGAGTGATTGATGTAGCGAGCGGCGACCTGGGCGGTCCGGCCTACCGCAAATACGATATTGAAGCTTGGATGTCAATGAAGGGTGACGCTACCAAACAAGGAGATTTCGGTGAAATCACGAGCGCCAGCAACTGCGCGGATTATCAGGCCAGGCGTCTGAATATCCGCTATCGCGATGGATCCGGAGATCCCGCCTTTGTTCACACTTTGAACGGCACGTCTGTCGTAACTAGCCGTTTTCCCATTGCGATCGTGGAACAATACCAGCGGGCGGACGGAACCATCAGCGTGCCGGAGGTTTTGCAAAAATATCTAGATAAAAAAGTAATCGGCTAGGATTTTATGATTACTGATTTTTCGGAAAAACTATTATTGGTGATTGTTCCCGGCTGGGGCGGCACGCGGGAAACTTGGTCCGAGTTTATCGGATTGGCGGAAAAGTATTTCGCAATCAGCTGCGTGGAGTTGCCATGTTTTGGCGAGGAGCCCTGCCCGACGGAGGTCTGGGGAGTGGCCGAGTACGCCTCCTTTTTGAAAAATAAATTACTCTCATTGGGAGTCTCCGGAGCAGACATGATTCTCCTTGGTCATTCCTTTGGCGGGGTGGTGGCGACGCGCCTCGTAGCCGATAATCCGAATATCTGCTCCCGTCTGATTTTGAGCGGCCCGCCGATTATCAGAAAGAAAAAGGGAATTTCCAAAGCGATTTTTTGGGGAGCGGCCAAAATAGGGAAGATTATTTTCCGAGTGCCATTCATAGAAAAATTTGATGTTTACGCGCGAAAAGTTTTTTACGCGGCAATCAAATCCGATTATAACCAATCCTCCGGAATTCAAAAAGAAATTTTTAAGAAGATCATTTCCGAGGATCAGACCGGCATTTTGTCTGGCATTAATATTCCAACTTTGGTTATATTCGGCGATAAAGATACCTATGTCGATCCCCGCGACGGAGAGAAAATAGCATCCCTGATACCGAACGCGGAATTGCGATTAATCGCCGGCGGACGTCATGGTTTGCATATGCAGCAACCGGAGAATTTATTGAGAATAATCAGCGAATTTAAGAATTCAGGAGTATGAATTACGAAATCAGCGTTTTAACCATCTTGGTCGCGATCCTGTGGTTCGGGAGCGCTTCCCTTGATTACTCCGAATTTTGCTATATTTGGCAATTAAAGGAATACCGCTGGGACAGAATCAAGGATTTTTTCAACACCAAGCAGGGGAGAGATTTCCGATTCAGTTATCAATTATTTTGGCGATCGCTCGCCGCTTTTATTTTGTTTTTGTGGCCAATCAATCAGACGGAAATTTTTGAATACATTCTCTTGGTTTTTTTTGCGGTTGATTGGGCGCTGGCTGTCCGTAAAAAGCGGAATTTGAAATTAAGGTTTCCTCGAAAAACCAAAAAAGCCGTTGCCATTATCGCGTTCTCTCTGGCTATTGAGGGAATTTTAATAATTTCTAGCAGTGACAAAATGATAATCTTGGGGCTGATAATTGCCCGTTTTTTTATTTTATCGGGAGCAGTTTCTTTTTTCAACAAATTGACCGTTATTCTCAAAAAAATTTATATTCGCCGCGCCACAAAAAAAATGCTGAATTACCCGAATCTGACGGTAATCGGCATTACCGGCAGTTTTGGCAAAACAACCACCAAGGAGTATTTGGCGCATATTTTGTCCGGTAAGTGTAATGTGGCTAGGACGCCATTACATGTCAACACTGAAATCGGCGTGGCGCAATATATTTTGCGCACCGATTTTAGAGGTATGGAAGTGTTTGTGGTGGAAATGGGCGCGTATCGCGTCGGGGAGATTAAACAAATCTGCGATATCGTTCGTCCCAAAATAGGCGTTCTTCTCGCCATCAACGAGCAGCATTTGTCATTGTTTGGCAGTATAGAAAATACGCAAAAAGCGAAGTATGAACTTTTGCAATGCTTGCCCCCGGACGGTTTAGCGGTCGTGAACAACGATAATATTTATTGCCGAGGATTGCTTGATACGATCCGATGCGAAACCAAAACCTTCGGCTTGGAAGAAGAGTTTAAGCCGAATTTTTTGATTGAGGATATATACAAAGACAATAAAGGCGAAATCGGGCTGTCATTCCGGGGGAAGTATCAAGATGAGAATTTTCGGATCAAGACTTCAATAGTAATGAGTTATAGTGTTTTTAATGTCGCGCCCGGCGTGATTATCGCGAGGCATTTGGGTTTGTCCTGGTTAGAGATCAACGAGCGAACCGGAAGTTTGTCCTTGGCTTCGGCCGGAGTGAAGACATTTATCCACAAAAAATGCGTGGTGATAGACGACAGTTATAATTCCAATCCAGCCGGCTTCAAAGCGGCTTTGGATTTTCTTTCCGAATTTTCTTCCGGCAAGAAAAGGATCGTCGTGACGCGAGGGATGCTGGAATTGGGGAGTAGAAGCGACGAATTGCACGAAATTGTCGGCGGTGAAATCGCTTTTTCCGCCGATCAACTCGTGATTATCAGCCCGGATTACGCCATTCCGCTTTCCCGAGGAGTGGGTAGTAAGTATCAGACGGAAATTATTCTCAAGTACCGGCCGGAAGCATTGATGGATTTTTTGGAGCCGTTGAAAAATCAGGATTGCGTAATACTTCTGGAAAATCGCTTGCCGATTTCGGTTTATAAAAATTTTATAAAAGATTTTTCTCCTCTCCGAAATTTTTAGCATAGTATGTTCGCAAAAAAATTTTTGTTTACCGGTTTTTCACCCAATGACACCAGCCGTGAAGTGGCGCGAGCATTGAAATTTTTGTTATTTCCTTGGCAATGGAGTAGAATAATCGCCGGTTCGGGAGCCGATGAGGTGGAGAAAAAATTGCGTGCTTATTTGCCGGTTGGCGATGTAATCTGTTTTGATAGCGGCCGCACCGCTTTGTACTTCGCCATTAAGTATTTGAATCTGCGGTCGGGACAGGAGGTCTTGGTACAAGCTTATACTTGTGTCGTCGTGATAAATTCAATCAAGGCGGCCGGCGGCACGCCGGTATATGTGGATATTGACAATGATTTCAATATGAACACCGCTGACGCGGCGAGTAAAATTTCCGATCGAACGCGCGCGATCATCATCCAACATACATTTGGAGCGGCTGCCACCGGTTTGGACAATTTACTCGGTATTGCCCGTCGGCACGGTCTTTTTATAATAGAAGATTGCGCTCATTCACTCGGAGCAACCGATAAAGGCCGAAAATTGGGAACAGTGGGCGATGTGGCGGTTTTCAGTTTTGGCAGTGATAAGATAATTTCCGGGGTTAGAGGCGGAGCGCTCGCGGTAAAGGATTCTTCCGTGGCGTTGGCGGTTCGCGGTTTTCAAAATCAACTGCCAACGTCGAGATTTGGAAAAACGATTCAGCATCTGATCCACATCCCCGTATTTTTTGTTGGAAAAAAGTTATATGGCTGGGGCATCGGCAAGGTGATCTTGTTTTTGGCTTCAAAATTCAACATTGTTAATAAAATAATTTATCCGGCGGAGAAGCGGGGCGAAGCGGTGGATTTTTACCCCGCCCGAATGCCCAACAGCCTGGCGTTATTATTGCTTGATCAACTGGATAATTTAGACGCGAATATCGTCCACCGGAGAAAAATCGCTAAAATTTACTCTGAACAAATTACGAATAAAAATTTTGTTCAAGAAGTTTTTAATCCGGAATCGACTTATCTGCGTTATCCAATGCTCGTAAATGGCGTTGACGAAGTTTTGAAGATGGCGAAAAAGTCGGGGATTATTCTCGGTGATTGGTATTCAACCGTGATCGCGCCGCAAGATGTGGATGTGGCTAGACTGGGTTACAAGTATGGCTCGTGTCCCAGAGCGGAGCAGATGGCAAAATTATCAATAAATTTACCGACCGATGTCGGCGTTAATCCGGACGACGCCGCGCGGATTGTCGGCGTAATCAATAGTTGTAAAATATGATTGAAATAAATTTGATTGAGAATGTCACGGAGTGGGAAAGTTTTGTTTTGAAACAAGAATACGCGCTATTTACGCAATCTTTCAAGTACGGCGAATTTTATCGTCGGATGGGGGAGGATGGCTGGATTTACGGCATTTACGAGAATGGATTGTTGCTTGGCGGTTCGTTAGTTGTTAGCGTCCACGCCAAAAGAGGAAATTTTCTTTTTTTGCCATATGGTCCGATTATAGGCGACGAATCCAGGCTGGGGGAGTTGCTCCCGATTTTTTTTGAAAAATTGAGGAAATCAGCTTCGTCCGACGGCTATGATTTTATTCGGGTAAGCCCATTTCTTGATAATACCGAGGAGATCAAAGGAGTGTTCCGCAACGCCGGTTTTCGAGACGCGCCGATACATATTATGGCCGAGCGCACCTGGATACTGGATTTGTCGGCTTCAGCCGATGAAATTCTGAGGAACATGGAAAAAAATCATCGTAATTTGATTAAACGGTGTGAAAAATCCGGCGCGGTCGTTAGTAAGAGCGGAGACGCGGCGGCCGCCGGACAGTTTAACAAAATTCACGATTATACGGCTGAGAGGCATAATTTTCATCGTTTTTCAAAAGAATATGTCCTGAATGAATTCAATTCTTTCGCTCCATCCGGCGAAGCCTTGGCGTTCAGCGCTTTTCTGTCCGACGGCACTTTGGATTCGTCCGCCATCATCATTTATTATGGCAATATGGGAGCTTATCGCCATGGCGCGTCCCTTTTGACGGATCGAAGAATACCGTCATCATACCTGATTCAATGGGAGGCGATTCTTGAAGCAAAAAGACTGGGCATGAAATACTATAATTTTTGGGGCATCGCCCCGGATGGAGCGCGGAGCACCCATCCTTTTTATGGCATCAGCCATTTCAAGAAAGGGTTCGGCGGTCGGCCGAAGGAGCTGATCAGTTGTCAGGATTTACCGGTCACGAAGCGCTATTGGATCAACTGGCTGGTTGAAATGACTCGCAGTTTTCGGCGCGGTTTCAAATAATGATGTCTTATAATACAAGCGATGTTTAGGTCTATTCTCAATCGCCACAAGATAATACGCCGATTCGGTCGGCGGATTCACACGGCGCGCGCCGCCATTAGTATTTTGTCTTCGGAAGAGGAAAAAAGTAACCGTGATTTTTCCTGGAACGGTCGCGTTGAAAATCCATTCGCGGCGAGAGGCGCGGCGGTAAAATACTTGAAAATAAAAATCGGATTTTTGATCGGATGCGTGGCGGCAATTATTATTTTGCTTCTGTATCATCCGTTTTTTAGAATAACCTTAATCAGTATTTCCGGCAACCAGCGCGTCAAAAAAGAGGATTTACAAAAAACGGCGGAGGGGATAATTTTTTATAAAAAATGGTTTATTTTGCCTCAAAACAGTTTTATTTTCGCCAATGTCGAGGAAATCAAGGACATAATGAAGAAGAGATTTCCGATTGAATCGATTGTGGTTACGAAGACTTTTCCAAACGCTATCAGCGTGGCGGTGCAAGAAGAGATACCGTCAATGATTTTTGGCAATGGCAAGCAGTTCGCCTATATAGATAATAGCGGAAAAGTGATTGAGGTCGTGAGAAATGTGATGAATTATGAGTGGATTGAAACCGTAAAGCACACCACCTCCACCGCCAGCGACGGCCTGGCGACAACTAACGCGGAGGTAATTTCCAGAGTGCATAAGCCTGATATTCGTCAATTACAATCCCAATTTGGCGCTTATCCGGTCGTGTATGACAAAGTCGGAAAAAACGAAACGGTAAATGAAATTGTCATGACTGAGAAAATCGCGACCAATATTTTGGATTGGGTCGGCGCGCTCAAGAGCCGAAGCGATATTCCGCTTAATTATATCGTTTTAGACGGTGAAATAGGGGAGATGGTTATCAAAACCAAGGAGGGTTGGGAAATCAGGACCAGAGCGGATGTTGAGGTCAAAGAACAATTTGAAAATTTGCTTTTGATTTTACGCGAGAAAATAAATAATCGGCGGAATTTAAGTTATATTGACGCGCGCCCGGACGGCCGTTTTTACTGGCAATAACCTAGTGGGGGCAGGCGTTAGAAATGGTTTTTGGCCTGCTCCGCTCCTTTGATATAGCGTCGCACAATATATCTTATACGACACTTACTTAATTTACTTTCGCCGAGCGTTTGATTTTTCGATCAACTGGGATGTTTCATTTCGAAAATTTGAGTCAATGACTCACTCGAAGCCTGTATCGGCGTTATCAGGATATTTTTCATATTTACATACAGTTTGTCTGTTTTAATATGAAAATCAAAAAACCATTATATTTTTTGATTTTCAGCTGTTTTTTAACTGATTACGGCGGAAACCATCGGGATGTTCAATTTTTTCACCGGCCACTCCCCTGCCGCTTGACGATTTTTTGCTTTTAGACTGGCCGCGACATGAACTGTTTGAGGATTGAATTTAGCGGCCAATTTGTCTATAGCCTCATAGACGCGACGGACCCGCTCCAAAGCAAGGGGCGAGTCAAAAAGAGAGCCCTGGATTTTGCCGGCCTCCTGCAAATCGGACAGCACGGCGCCGGTGGCGCGGTATTTCAATCTCGGAGAATATATTTGTTCAAATAATTTTCTAACTTGCGGAATGATATCAATCGGATAATTGGAAATTCGGTTAAGAACGGCATCGATTCCGTGGAATTGAAAATTGTCGTCCTTGATGAAGATTGAAATTCTTTTGGGAGCCAGTTCATAGCGTCTGGTTTTAGCGCAGGCGGCTTCAATATTTTTGATGAGTTCGGCGTAGACGGTTTCCTTGTCGGCCGTCGTCGGGCTGAATGTTCCGGTTTTGGAAATTGAAGCGTACGATGTTTTTTGCTCGGAGATGACCGGATAGGTCATTCTACCATTCAATTCGTTCCAGATTTCTTGCTGGGGTTTATCAAAATAATGATTGATGAATTCTCTTGGCCGGGTGGCGAAATCATAGGCGGTGAAAATATCCAGGCCGCGCATATAAGTAGCGGTATTTTTTCCCACCCCCCAGATTTTGTCTATGGAAAAATCTTTCAAATAATCCGGCAAATCTTTCAGGTTGATGCAGGCGTAACCGTTCGGTTTGTTGAATTGCGAAGCCAGTTTGGCCAGCACTTTGGTGGGCGCCAAACCGACGGACACGGTGATATTCAATTCCGTTTGGATGGTTCGTTTGATCGCTCGCGCCACTTCTTGATAATTGACGCAGGAATTCATCCGCGCTTCGGTGATATCCACGAAACCTTCGTCAATGCTGTATTCTTCCACCTCCGGATTAAAACGGCGAATAATGGCGAACATCCGTTTGGAATAAAGGGCGTAGGTTTCATAATCGCTATTGACGATAATGACACCGGGACAAATTTTTTTGATTTCCCGCATCGTCATTCCCCTTTTTATGCCCTTGCTTTTGGCTTCATAACTGATGGAGGTGGCTATTCCCCTCTCGTAGCCGGTGATTACCGGCTTACCTTGTAAATGAGGGTGGATGGCCTGTTCGCAGCTGGAAAAAAAAGCATCGGCATCAATATGCACTATCGCTTTCGGTAGAGTGTTGGTTTGTGTCCAGGCCATATGATGTTTTTAATATTTTCTGACGACGCTCGCGACCGTGCCGGCGATTTTCAATTCGCTGCGCGGGTGGATATCGGGATAGTTTTTGTTGGCCGGTCTTAAAAATATTTTCTCTCCCCTTTTGATATAATACTTGATGGTCCATTCATGATCCACTTCGGCGATGATAATGTCGCCGGTTTTTGGCAACCGGCTTCGGTCCACGATCACCATATCTCCTTCCATGATGCCGGCGTCCACCATGGAATCGCCGGAAACGGTCAAAAGATAAGTGGCTTCGGGATTGCGGATCAGCCATTGATCCAGACTCATGGTCGTGGTATTCAGGTTTTCTTCGGCGGTTGTCGGAAATCCGGCTTGAACCGTGCCTAGCACTCGCAGTCCATAGAGACTTTCGGTCGCCAGCAGCTTGCCAACCCTATCTTTCTTGATAATCCCCTCTTCAATGAATTTTTCCATGTAGCGATGAAGCGAGCCTTTGGATTTCAGATTAAACAGTTCGGCTAACTCATCATAAGACGGCAGTTGTTTGAATTTTTTGAAATAAGTTATCAATTTTTTCTTTCTTTCCAGGTATGTTTGGTCGGGCATATTTTTATTTTTAAGAGTGATAAAAGCAGTATAGAGAACATCTGTTCTCATTGCAAGCGATTTTATCCCCAATTTTGTTGATAACTTTTTTTTCGCGAAAAAACCGGCTACGAAGCCGGTTTTTAGGGTTTATTTTTTAGTTTAGATAATTGAGAGGGTCGGTCGGTATCCCGTTTTTTCGAACTTCAAAATGCAAATGAGGGCCGGTCGTGAATGGTCCGGCTCCGACCGTGCCGGGAGTGGCGCCGGATTTGCCGATGATGTCCCCTCTTGTCACGAATTGATCTTCGGACACTGCGAGCCCGCTCAAATGTCCATAGACCGTGGAAATGCCGTCGGAATGGATGATCATGATATAACTGTAGCAGGAAGCGGAGGCGCAACGTTTGGCGCGGGCGATGTAGCCGGAAGCGGCCGCTCGGACAGTTGATCCTTGAGGGGCGGCCAGATCAATGGCGCTATGTTCAAAAATATTGCGGAAAGGATAACCGGCATCGTGGAAATAAGCGGTAATGCGCCGACTGGCGAGTGGCCAGGCGAGATTCTCGGTGTTTTGGTCAAATTTTTGCTGTTCGTTTTTTTGCTGTTCTTCCAGTTTTTGACGCACTCTTTTTTCAATGCCCGCGATATCGCCTTCTATTTGCTGATATTGAGTTCTCAAATTGGAGACCAATGTTTTGTATCTAAGCTCCGATGATTGCGTTTCCACCAGTAATTTCTGTTTGAAGTCCACCTGTTCCCCCAAATTGGCTATTTTTTCTTTCAATTCTAGGTTCAGAGATTCGTAGGTTTTCTTCCTCTCGTCGGCTTGATTTTTTTTGGTTTGCAATTCTTCTTCTTCCAGACGTAATGTTTTGGCGCTGTTGCCGAGATCATTTTCAATTTTTTTCAGATATTCCACCCGACTGTAAAAATCAGAAAAATTATCATAGGCCGCCATTATCTCAATGTATTTTTTGGAATTTTCTCGGTATAAATTTCTTATCAATTCGGCAATCAATGTCTTCTGCCTGGCAATCACTTTTTGTTTATCGTCAATGGAGAGTTTCAGGCTTTCTATTTCCAATTTTATGGATTCAAGTGTCAGGCCGGTGGCTTTGATATCCAGTTGCACCTGGGTGATGCGATTGTCAAGCAGAGCCATTTGGTTTGATAGAGAAACCGATTGCAACCGGGTTTTTTCAATTTTACTTTTGTATTCGTCAATCGCTTTTTGGATTTCTTCCACTTTTTTCTTTTTTTCCGCCACTTGGCTGTTTAAGGTATCAATTTCCTCCTTATTACCACCAGTTGGTTCGCCAAGCGCAAACTGAGGCAGTATCATGAGCCCCAGCAAGATTAGCAATAAGAAAAATTTTATTTTTCGCATAAAATATCAATGGACGCAGTATAGCATAAAAAAGCGGTTATAAAAACCGGTAAGCCGATTAGATTTTCGCGCGCTAGATCATCGCCAGCGCCCGCGCGATTCTGTCCAGGCTTTTTTCTTTGCCGAGGACGGCCGCGATTTCAAACGGCCCGGGAGAATTTTTTTGACCGGAGAGGGCGACGCGCATCGGACAAAGAATGTCCCCCACCCCCTGTTCGGTTTCTTTAATCCAACCCAGAATGAGAGCTTCCAGTTTTTCTTTGTTCCAGTTTTGAGTATCAATTGTGTTCAATAATTCCCGCAGTTTTTTCAGATTGGCTTTTGTTTGTTCCGGTGTACTTTTTTTCCATACCAATATTGTTTGATCATATTCCAAATTTTCCGTGAAAATGAATTTGGTATTTTCCACGATTTCAACCAAAGTGGATGCTCGATCTTTTTCCAGAGCCACCACGCTCGTGAGCCAGTCAAAATCAAGGTCGTTCAATCCTGTTGCCGCGAAAAACGGCTTACAAAGTTCGGTTAATTCCGTAAGTGGCAAAGCGCGCAAATACTGCTGATTATACCAATTCAATTTTTCCAAATTAAACACCGCCCCGGCCTTCATTACCCGCTCAATATTGAATTCACCGGTCAATTCTTTCAGGCTGAAAAGTTCTCGGTCGTCACCCGGATTCCAGCCGAGGAAAGCCACAAAATTTACGAGCGCCTCCGGCAGATACCCCTTGTCGTGATAATCCCCCACCGCCACATCCCCTTGTCGCTTACTCAATTTTGATTTGTCTGGATTGAGTATCAGCGGTAAATGCGCGAATGCCGGCGTTTCCCAATGGAACATGCGGTACAGTTCCAAATGTTTGGGAGTGGAAGAAATCCACTCATCACCGCGGATAATATGAGTAATTCCCATCAAATGATCATCCACCACCACCGCGAAATGATAAGTAGGATAGCCATCGGACTTGAGAATCACCTGGTCGTCAATCAAATTGTTCTGGAATTCCACCCGGCCGTGAACGAGGTCGTCAAATTCCGTAGTCCCGGTTCGCGGCATTTTCATGCGAATTACATGAGTTTCGCCGGAATTTATCCGTTTGGCCGATTCTTCTTTGTCAATATCTCGGCAAGCGCCGTCGTAGCCGGTCGGCAGTTTATTCAATTCCTGGTATTGGCGCAATTCAGCCAATCTTTCTTTGGCGCAAAAACAGGGGTAGGCGTGATTATTATTCAATAATTCTTGAACATATTTATGGTATTTTTCCAACCTTTCCGATTGGATATACGGCCCCGACTCCCCTTTTTGAATCAATCGGTTATCGTCGCCGATATCCACTCCTTCGTCAATAAAAATTCCCGCCCATTGCAGAGATCGGATGATATTTTCGAGGCCGCCTTCAACCAATCTTTCGCGATCTGTGTCTTCCACTCGCAAGACGAAGATGCCGTTATTTTTTTTGGCGAATAAATAACTGAACAAAGCGGTACGCAAACCGCCGACATGCAGATAACCGGTGGGACTGGGAGCAAAGCGGGTTTTTATCATATTGTTATGGATGTCAGTCGGACATTATGCGGGACATTGTGATGCCGGCGGCGACCGCGACATTCAATGATTCGGCGCCACCCCTACCCGGAATAGTATAGCGTTCGGTAATCAAATTATCAAGTTTTGGTTCCAGCCCATGCGATTCGTTGCCGAAAATATAGATGGTTTTTTTTGGGCTTTTCATTTCGGTCAAATTTTTTCCGGCCATATCCAAGGCCACAACCGCGTAGTTTTGTTTATCCTTCAAGTTGGAAATGGTCTGAACAATATTATTACTCTCAAAAATTTTTACGCGGAACAGCGAACCCATGGTGCTTCGGACCACCTTGGGATTGTACGGCTCCACCGTATCTTCTCCCAGAATGATGTTTTTTATTCCAAACCAATCAGCGGTGCGAATGATCGTGCCCAGGTTGCCGGGATCTTTCAGACCGGAGAGAGCGATAATCGGGGAATTGTCGGCCAGATCAACGGAGCCGTAATCCGGCGTTTCCACGATCGCGATTACGCCGGGGAAAGTCTCGGTGGTTTTGATGTTGTCAATATCCAGCCGTCCGCAAAATTCCGTTGCCACTTCGAGCGAATCCGCGAGCTTGATGATTTCGCGCATATCGTCTCTATCCCGCAATTTTCCGTCAATCACGATGAGCGCTACGGTCATTTTGGATTCCAACGCTTCACTCACTCCCTTTACCCCTTCCACCGTAAATTCGTTGAATTCACGCCGGTATTTTTTTTCTTGAAGTTGCTTCAGATGTTTGACGGTTTCCTTGGAAATCATACGATTTTATTTGAGGATTTATTTTTAAAAATTACTAAAAATGGAAAGACGACAATGGCTTTGAATATTCGGCCGATCCGTTTTGGTTCGCGTCCAAGTCGCCACAGCCATTCAAAACCGCGCCGCCTGACCCACCTCGGCGCTCTCCTCGTCTTGCCGGATAAATAGTCAAAGGCGCCCCCCACTCCCATGGCGATTTTAATGCTTGGCAGACGGGAGATATTTTTACTGATCCATTTTTCTTGTTTGGGATGGCCGAAGGCGACAAATAATATATCGGGCGATTTTCGGATAATATCATTTACAACTAGCTTGTTTTCCTCCTCGTCGTCATTCAGCACGGTTGAATTACCGAATTTTTTGAGAGTCAATTTCGGTCCGGGATGATATCCGGCGATAGCGAGATTGGGATGAAGACTCTTGATGTTTTTCGCGAGTTTTTCCAGTCCGCTTATGTCGCCACTGCCGAGAAAATATATTGTTTTGCCGGTTTTTTCGGCGAGCGCGCATATTTCCAATAGTAAGTCCACTCCCGCTAGCCTTTCAATTTTCATCTTTGCCATCAATTCTATCCCCCGTCCGTCGCAGATATTCAGGTCTCCGGCATTCAAAATTTCTTGAAAATGAGAGTCTCTGGAAGCGTCCACTAGCATTTCCGGGTTGGGGGTGAATATTAGATGCTGTTTGCCGTCAGTTAAAAAAAAAGCGATTTTCGCTAAAATTTCGTTTTTTTTCAAATTGTCTATTCTTACTCCCAGTATTCGGATTGTCATAATTTTTATTTGTTCACAGGGCGATCGTTGGAATTGTGCTATACTGAGAGTAGTTTAGCACAATTTGACAATATTTTCCAGTGTGGTATATTTATTGGCACTCGCATATATTGAGTGATAATAAGTAAGTAATTCTTACCTTAAATAAGCAAAAAAATAGTAATTTGAAATCCTTATTTCTTCATTATGTTCCCTCAAAATTTTACTCACAAATCACAGCAGGCCATTCAAGGCGCCCAGCAAATCGCCAATGAAAACGGCCAACAACAGGTAGAGCCACCTCATTTATTTTTGGCATTGTTGAATCAAGATGAGGGCGTGGTGACCACGATATTGAAAAAATTGAATGCCATCACCATGGAACTGGAAAATGAAGTACAGCGGATGATTGATTCGTTTCCGCGCCAGCCGTTCATGAATTCTCCGCGGAGTATTGGTCAGGTTCTTCTCGGGCAGGCAACCATTTATATTTTGGAAACCGCTGATCAGGAGGCGAAAAAAATGAAAGACGAGTATATCAGCGTGGAACATTTGCTTTTGGCTTTTCTCACCAATCGAAATCCGGTGAGCGATCTCCTCGGCCGCCAATCCATTCAATACAACGATATTTTGAAAGTTTTGGCCGGTATTCGGGGTAATCAACGAGTGGATTCCCCCGAACCGGAAACGCGCTATCAGGCTCTGGAAAAATACGGAATCAATTTGACCGAGCGGGCGAGGAAAGAAAAATTGGATCCGGTGATCGGTCGCGACGATGAAATCAGAAGAGTGATGCAGGTTTTGACGCGTCGCACCAAAAATAATCCGGTATTGATCGGTGAACCGGGGGTCGGCAAAACTGCCATTGCCGAAGGTCTCGCGCAAAGAATCGTCAATAGCGATGTGCCGGAAAATTTGAAAGACAAAGAAATCATTTCGTTGGACATCGGCTCCTTGGTGGCGGGCACTAAATTTCGGGGCGAGTTTGAGGAAAGATTTAAGGCGGTTTTGAAAGAAGTGATAGAATCTGCCGGAAAAATCGTTCTATTTATTGATGAACTCCACACGATCGTCGGCGCCGGCAGTTCCGAGGGCGCGGTGGATGCTTCCAATATGCTGAAA
>JBBTQT010000136.1:0-25021 GCA_038065575.1 Patescibacteria group bacterium | reverse complement strand
CCCAGCATATCTTCTTTGAACCCGAATTTTCTTGCCCCGACAGCCGCGGAGGGGCCGCCGCTATCCGTTTGGAAAAAGAATTCGTCTTTGGTGCGGTAGATGAATTTGGAAACCGCGCGTTCTATGTTGGCTTCGCGGATATTGTCGGATTGCTGGAAAGTTTGGGCGCGACCAACGACAAGCGCCACAGCACCTACGAGGAAATGTATGCCAATTTGTACTCCGTGCTTCTGGACGCGCCCGGACGGATTTTGATCGCCACTTTTTCCTCCCAGGTGGAGAGGGTTAAATGGATTCTTCAAGCGGCGGCCGAGCTTGGCAAAAAAGTGGCGCTGGATGGGTTTAGCATGAAAATGAATATTGAGGTAGCCAGCCAATTGGGTTATATCAATATCTCCAAAAATGTTCTCATTGATGTAAAAGATATTGATAAATATCCGGAAAAACAGGTGGTGTTGGTGTGCACCGGCGCGCAGGGGGAAGATCGGGCGGTCTTGAACCGGATCGCGACCGGCGAGCATCGCAGTATCAGACTGCGTCGCAATGATACGGTGATATTTTCTTCTTCCATCATCCCCGGCAACGAACGCAGTATCCAAAGATTGAAAGACAGTATTTACCGCCAAGCGGATCATGTCATCCATGGCGATTTAATGGATGTGCATGTGAGCGGACACGCCACGAGGCGCGACATCGTGGACATGCTAGGGCAAGTAAAGCCGACCTATTTCGTTCCGGTCTACGCCAATCATTATTTTTTGAAGGAAGCCAAAAATTTGGCGCTGGGGACGGGATTTCCGGAGCAAAACATTATTGTTCCGGACAACGGTACCATCATTGAATTGACGAAAGGCGCGATGAAAGCGCTGGACAAGAAAGCAGTCACGGATTATGTGTTCGTGGACGGTCTCGGCGTGAGTGATACCCAGCATATCGTTTTGCGCGATCGCCAAGTGTTGGCGGCCGACGGCATGATCGTGATTATCGCGACGGTTGATTCCAAAACCGGAAAATTGATTCAGAATCCGGATATCATTTCCCGCGGCTTCGTGTTTTTGAAGGACAACAAGGAATTGATTGAAGACATCCGCCATAAAGTGAAAAATATGGTCATAGAATCCAATCCGCTTACTTGGATTGATTCCAACCAGATTAAAAACGACATCCGCGACAAGATCGGGCAATTCATTTACACCAAAACCGAAAAGCGGCCGATGGTTTTGCCGGTGGTGATCGGGGTGTAGTCTCGTTTTATGTTCAAAACATTAAGCAAAAAAATCATCTACGAGAATAAATGGATCCGTTTGCGCGAAGACGAGATTGAATTGCCGAACGGCGAGAAGCGATTTTATTCCTATACGGATCGAGTGGATTCCGGCCCCATGATTATTCCCCTGACGGACGAAGGCAAACTGGTTTTGGTGAAAGAGTGGCGCTATCCGATTCGAGATTGGACTTATTGTTTTCCTTGCGGTGGCGTGGAAGAGAACGAAGACAGTTTGACGGCCGCCAAGAAGGAATTAAGGCAGGAAACCGGATATTCGGCCGGGGAATGGACAGCTCTCGGATTTTTGAAAGTAGACCCGGGATCAAATAGCCAGACGACGCCGGTTTACCTTGCTCGGAAATTGAAGAAAGGCGAGGCCGAAAGAGAATCCTCGGAAATTATGGAAATCGTGGAATTGTCGCTGGCCGAAATCAAACGGATGATAAAAAACGATGAGTTAAATAACAGTTGGTTCCTGTCCGGCTATACCAAACTGGTTTATTTTTTGGAGAAAAGTATGAAAAAATTGTATCGTTCAAAGAAAAATAAAATGCTGGCCGGCATTTGCGGCGGCGTTGGCGAATTTACCGGAATTGATCCGACGCTAGTGCGCTTGGTATTTCTTTTTTTCTTGATTTTAACCGGCGTTTTGCCTTTGGGATTGCTGTACTTCGTTGCGCTGTTCATCATTCCGGAGAATCCGGGAATATAGCAAGAAATGAACCTCGCTACGCGAGGTTTTTCTCTTCCAGGTATCGTTCATTGACAGTGAACGATATCCGGTATATACTGTCATTACTAATGAACGTTAGTGTGTATGCCAAAAATAGACAAAAAATCTCTGCAAGAAATAGCCGTGGAACAACGCGCCCAATTGGCGGTTGACGGCGGAGTGGAACGCGCGGCCTTGACAGTGGTAAAAAAATATTTTTCTTTGCCGCAGGCGGTGATTGTGGCGGGAATTCGTCGGTGCGGTAAGTCTACTCTATTGCGCCAAGTGATGTCTTTGCTTAAAGATGACTATTATTATTTTAACTTTGAGGACGAACGGCTGATACATTTTCGGGCCGAGCAGTTTAATGATTTATACGAAGTTTTGCTTGAACTGTACGGGCGGAGAAATATATTCTTTTTTGATGAAATTCAAAATGTGGTGGGCTGGGAACGTTTTGTCCGGCGTTTTCAGGATAACCGATTCAAATTTTTCATTACCGGTTCAAACGCTTCGCTTCTCAGTCGCGAGCTGGGGACGAGGTTAACCGGGCGGTATGTTGATTGCACCTTGTACCCGTTTTCGTTCGCGGAATTTTTGCGCTGGAAAAATTTTGAGTTCCTAAAAAAAGATTTGGTGAAGACCACTATCCGGGCGGAACTCAAAAAATATTTTAATGAGTATTTCGCGCTTGGCGGGATGCCGGAATATCTGCGGTTTGGTTCGGATGAAGCCCTCAAAAAAGTGTATGAAAGTATTATTTATCGGGATATAATAACCCGGTATGAATTGAAAGATGAGCGAGCCTTGCGTGAATTGTGCGTGTATTTGTTCAGTAATTTGGCCGTGCCATTTTCGTATACCGCTCTCAAGGAAACATTGCGGCTTGGCAGTGTTAACACGGTCAAAAGCTACATCCAGTATTTGGAAAATAGTTTTTTATTTTTCACGGTCAATAAATTCAATTTTTCCTATCGCAAACAAATTATTTCACCTAAAAAAGCGTATTGCATCGATAACGCGCTCGCCAAGGCGCTGGGATTTTCTTTTTCCGAAAACAAGGGGCGATTTCTGGAAAATATAGTTTTTTTGGAATTAAAGCGGCGCGGGTATGAACCGACTTACTATCTTTCCGCCAAAGGCCAAGAAATAGATTTTGTCGTGCGACCGGATGCCAAAAAATTTGAATTATTGCAGGTGTGTTGGAGTTTGGAAAATAGACATACCAAAGCGCGGGAAATCGCGGCTCTGCAAACCGCCATGGCTGATTTCAAAATTTCGGTGGGGTACATTTTAACGGATGACGAGGATGAAGAAATAAAAGTTGACGGTAAAAAAATAATTGTGATGTCGGTGTATAAATGGTTGTTGGTGTAGGATTTCGGTTGCGTATTTTACTTTTAAAATTACAATCGCGCCCTTGCGCTCTTCGGCGCGGTGAGGTAAAATTTAGCAGAAGCGGTTGAAAGGTTTTGGTGTTAGCTTTAACCGAGATAACCGCAATGAACTTCGAAACTATGTCCAAACCGATAATTTTTTCCGCCATCCAACCTTCCGGCAATCTGCATATTGGCAATTATCTGGGGGCGGTGGCCAACTGGGTGAAATTGCAGGATTCCGGAAAATACGAAGTGTATTTTGCCATCGCCGATTGGCACGCGCTCGCCGGGAATACCAAACCTTCGGCGCTTTCCGAACAAAAAATAATTGTCGCGGCCGAACTGTTGGCCGCCGGCCTTGATCCGGAAAAAATAACTTTTTTTACGCAGTCGGACGTGCCGGAGCATGTCGAGCTGAGTTGGATTTTCAACTGTCTGACGCCGGTGTCCGAACTGTATCGCATGACGCAATTCAAGGATAAGTCGGAGAAGCAGGAAAAGAATATCAATGCCGGACTGCTTACTTACCCCATCCTTCAAGCGGCGGATATTTTGTTGTACAAAGGCGATTTGGTGCCGGTGGGGGCTGATCAAATTCAGCATGTGGAATTAACGCGCGCTATCGCCCGTTGGTTCAACAAAAAATACGGCGCGTTTTTTTCGGAAACGAAACATCTCCTGACCGAAACGCCGAAAATTATGAGCCTGCTCGCGCCCGACAAAAAAATGAGCAAAAGCCTTGGGGCGGGACATGTGATTGAACTCGCGGACGAACCGGAAGAAATTGAGAATAAATTGAGGAAAGCGGTAACCGCCACCGAAGGCGGTGTCGGCGCTCCCGGAGTGGAAAATTTATTGGCTATCTTAAAAAATTTTGGCGAGGAAGAGGAATACGCCCGATTTGTCGACGCGGAAAAAAATCAGACGATCAAATACGGCGAGCTGAAAAAAGCGACGGCCGTGGCCGTGGCGGATTATTTCTCGGATTTTCGGGAAAAAAGAAAAACATTACTCGCCGAACCGGAGAAAATCAAAGCGATTCTGGAAGACGGGGCGCGGCGGGCGCGGCGGGTGGCGGGCATTACCATGGAACAGGTGAGGAAAATAATCGGGATTAAATAAAAAATGTGAAAAGCAAAGTCGGTCTTTTTTTGACCATCATTTTGGCCGGTATCGGCGTCGGCGGATTTTATTTTTGGAAGAATTTTCGCGGCGCCGCTCCGGCTTTTTTACCGGCGTCGATTAAGGCCATTCGGGCAACATCGTCATTGCCATTTAATGTGCCGGAGGGTTTTTCCATTTCCGTTTACGCCAAGGATTTGGGAACGCCGAGAGTATTGGAAGCGGATCCGCTCGGGAATTTGCTGGTAAGCGTTCCCAGCGAAGGAAAAATTATGGCGATAATCAATCAAGGAGAAAATCCGTCAAAAATAGTGACGATGATTCGGGGCTTGAATAGTCCGCATGGTCTTGTAAGTCATTGCTATAATGTTCCGCAGGGTGACGGCGCCGGCGTTAAAGAATGGTGCGCTTTATTGGTGGCGGAAGAAAATCGGGTAAGCAAATTTACTTATGAAAAGGAGGAATGGAATAATTTTATCGCGGCTGATTCCGATAAAAACGAGCCGTTTGCTTTGGCCGGTGAAGCCGAACTCTTGGTGGAATTGCCCGGTGGCGGCCGGCATATCACGAGAACAATACTTTTCAAACCGATGCGTTTTGATTATGAAGAATCGCCCGGAACTACCGGTCAATTATTCATTTCCATCGGTTCAGCCTGTGATGTTTGCCACGAATCAGACGTCAAACGGGCGGTAATTATGAAGGCGGATATTGATTTTTCGCGCGGGCCGAAAGCGGCGAATATGGTCGTGGGAGAACCGAAGATTTACGCCAAAGGTTTGCGCAATTCCGTTTTTATGGCGCTGAATCCCGAAACCGAAGAATTGTGGGCGACGGAAATGGGTCAGGATAAACTCGGCGACGACCTCCCGCCGGATGAAATAAACATTATCCGAGAAAACCAAAATTACGGTTGGCCGATTTGTTATGGCAAAAATATTCATGACACGGTTTTTGACAAAAATACTTATATAAGGAATCCATGTCTCGCGCCGTTTGAAATTCCGAGCCAGATTGATTTACCGGCTCATTCCGCGCCACTCGGTTTGGCGTTCGTTCCGGACTCCTGGGGAGGAGAATACGAAAATGATTTATTGGTCGCTTATCACGGATCATGGAATCGATCAGCGCCGACCGGATACAAGGTGGCGCGTTTGATTTTTGACGAACAGGGGAATTATACCGGTTCGGAGGATCTCATCACCGGTTGGCTCGCGGATGATGGTAAAACCGCCATTGGTCGGCCGGCGGGATTGTTATTCGGACGAAGCGGGGAATTGTATGTAAGCGACGACAAAGCCGGAGTGGTGTATAAAATTATTCATTAATCAAATCAGTATGATGAGCGCGGCGATTCTGAATTTTTCCAAACAATTGGATTATCGGCCGACGGTGGAGAACGCCAAGAAATTAAAAAAATACGACAGTTATATATTGCTCGGCATGGGTGGGTCGCATCTGCCGGCGGATCTGGCGCTTTTGTGGAAGCCGGAATTATCGCTTCGGGTTCATTCGGATTACGGCTTGCCGGCGGGGAGCGCGGCCGAAAAAAGACCGCTCATTATTGCTTGTTCTTATTCCGGCAATACCGAGGAAGTGATTGACGGCCTGAAACTGGCGATGAAACGAAAGTTGCCGGCGGCGGTGATCGCGGTCGGAGGGGCGCTCATCGCTTACGCCCAAAAAAATCAATTGCCCTATGTTCAGATTCCGAATACCGGCATTCAGCCACGCTCCGCTCTCGGTTTTTCGTTTCGCGCGCTGCTTGCTATTCTTGATGATGAGGGCGGATTGCGGGAGTGCGCCAAACTCGCGAAGAAAATTCGGCCGGCGGATTTTGAACTGATCGGCAAGACGCTCGCAAAAAAGTTGAACGGTTTCGTGCCGGTGATTTACGCTTCCCGCCGGAATTTTACGATTGCTTGGAATTGGAAAATAAAATTGAATGAAACCGGCAAGATTCCCGCTTTTTATAATTTATTGCCGGAAATGAATCACAACGAAATGAACGGTTTTGACATCGTGCCGGCCACACGCGCATTGTCCGAGCGTTTTTATTTTATTATTTTGAAAGACAAAACCGATCATCCTCGTATTCAAAAAAGGATGGATATTTTGGAAAAATTGTATAGCGAGCGGCGGTTGCCCGTTTTTGTGGAAACCCTCGCGGGTCAGTCACCATTGGAAAAAGTTTTTTCCTCGCTTCTCTTGGCGGACTGGGTGTCGGTTTATACCGCCGAAAATTATGGGCTGGATTCGGAGCAAGTGCCGATGGTGGAAGAGTTCAAAAAAATGATGGGAAAATAGCATTATTTCCTCAAACGCGATAAAATATAATCAATGGGTCTAATGATATATACTCATTCGCTAAAGAATATGTAAATAAATTTACTTATTCTTTCACTCACTTCGTGTATGAAATATATTTTGGGGATACTCGCGATCGCTCTCGGCGCGGCCATGGTGATCAAAACCCAGTGGTTTGTGGAGAATTTCGGCCATAGCGCTTGGGCCGAGGCCAAACTCGGCGGCGGCGGAACGCGGCTGATGTACAAAATCATGGGGATTATTTTCATTGTCGGGTCGCTCCTAACCATGACCGGCATGCTGGGACCATTCGTATTGGGCATCTTTGGAAAATTGTTTGGCATCGGCGCGTAATGTAATTACGAATTAAAAATTACGAATTACGAATTGCGTCCGTTGTCCAAATATAGGCATAATCCTAGCCGTTTCGGCTATAGGTCTACCGGCGTCCATCTGAAATTCGTAATTCGTAATTTGTAATTCGTAATTGATCACAAGCATGTCCTACCACACCGGCAACAATTTAGTCGATCCTTATCTGCTTTTTGAGAAAGCGCGATTGCGGTCGGGGATGCAGGTCGCGGATTTCGGCGCGGGGCGCACCGGGCATATTGTGTTCCCCGCCGGCGCGATTGTGGGCGAGACCGGAATAGTGTACGCGGTGGATGTGTTGAAAGACGTTTTGGAATCAATCAAAAAAAGAGCCAATATGGAAGGGCGGGAAAATATCCATACGGTGTGGGCTGATTTTGAAAAAAGCGGTGGCGTTTCCATCCCCGCGGGCAGTCTGGACGCGGTGTTTATGGTCAATGTATTGTTCCATGCCGCGGATTGTTGCGATCCGCTCCATGAGGCGGCGCGACTTTTGCGGAACAAATCAAGAATCGTGGCGGTGGACTGGATGAAGAGGCTTTCCAACCTCGGGCCGACCGAAGACAAGATGGTAAATTTTTCTCGAATTATCGCCTGGGCGCGGGACAACGGTTTCGGTGTTCAAGAAGACGCCGCCGTCAGTCCCTATCATCGCTGTCTGGTGCTGTATAAAAATGATTAAAACCAAAACCGCCATCGGCAAATGGGGCGAGGAACAAGCCGCGCTTTTTCTAATGAGAATTGGTTACCGAGTGCTGGAAAGAAATTTTTTTACCCGCCATGGCGAGATTGATATTGTCGCCTTTTTTTATGAAAAAAATAATTCAAAAGTAATTTCCTTCGTGGAGGTAAAGACCAGAAAACAATCGGACGGTAGTGCCGAACGGGCAACCAACCGGACGAAAATAAATCGTCTGAAATACTCCGCCGCGGTTTATTGCCGAAAGAACAACATTGATGTTCAAACCGTTTCCATTTTGTTTGAACATATCAGCGTTTGTGTTATTGGCGCGAACACTGTTAATATATCTAAATTCATTTTGCCTCTCAATGCGTAGTAATTTACGGATTTAGGGACTTATCAACGCCGGATCGTCACTTTATGAGATTTTTGGAAATAGTCAGGCGGAATGGAATCAAAATTACCCGACCGACCGTGGCCGTTTTTTTGATTTTCGGGTATTACCTCGCGAACCGTCTTTATCTCATTTGGCGATATGGCGAGCGGGGTTTCGGGTATGATTTTGGTATTTATCGGCATCATATTGTCGGTTTCTTTGATCGTTTGGGAGACCCAACCGCCCCTTCTTTCGCTTTTTCCGGTTTTTCCAACGCGCTCTTGGTTATTCGGACGAGTCTTCCTGAGATATTGATCGGTTGGTATTTATTGATAAGTCTTGGCATCGTCGTGTTTCTATACGCGCTCATGAAAAAATGGTTCAATCGGACGGCCGCGATCTTGGCGGTTCTCGCCATGGCCACTTCGCTCGTACAGTTTGAATTTTATCAATGGTACTATTATCGCAATCTGCTGGCGGTCTTTTTTACGATGCTCGCGCTTTACTTGTTTGAGTTTCGTTCGTATTTGATTATTCTGCCGGCGATCGTGATCGGATCTATCCACCCCCCATCTTTCATTCCGTTTTTTTTGGGTTTGAGTGTGTATGGTGTCATCAGAAAAGAAGACCGGAAGTTTTTGATTATCAGCTTGGCCGTTTCCGCGGTGGCCGTGGCCGGCTTGAATTGGCCGGAGTGGCGGGGCTATCTTGATTATTTGACCATTGTGAAGGGCGCGGTGCCGGTATTTGGCAATTATCTATTTTCCGAAACCAACGAATTTACCGGCCAGTTCATTGATTTCAGTTATTTTTGGAGATCCGGTCTGTTGTATTTTCCTTTTGCCGTTGCCGGCGTGTTTTTTGTCTGGCGGCGCGTTCCTCTGATTTCCATCCTCGCCTTTATTTACAGTTTGTTGATCGTCGGTGGATTTGTTTTGTATCGCCGTTATTTTGTTTATTTGGACATAGTCTTGATTATCATTGCCTGCGGTTGGCTCGGTGGCGAGATTGATAAATTCGGTCATAGGCCGATCTGGAAGATAATGTTAGCGGTAGCGGTGGCCATATCAATCGGGAGGAGCCTGCATCAACTTGCGGGTTTCCGGCCGCTTCTGACCGCGGCGGAATTTACGGCCATAGTAGAGACGCAAGTTTTGCCGAATAATAAACCTCTCATGGCGCTGTCTTCTTATTACGCGCCTTGGCTGTATGGTTTTAGCAATCACGAAGTGATCGCTCCGGGTATGTTTGAAGCGAACCGTTGGAATAGGGAGGAATGGATGCGATTTTGGTACTCAAACGATTCCGACGTCAGGAAAAATCTTTTTCAGAAATATCAAGAAAAGGAAATATATATTTTTATGGGCGAAAGGGATCAGTGGCAAAGAGAACAATTTTTGAACGATCCCGCTTTCGTTGCCATTAACCGTTATTTATGGATTTATCAATTGTAAGCCCGGTTTTGGTCGGATTGTTTGGCGGTTTGGTGTTTTTTGTCGGGCGGAAAAAATTGCCTAAAAATTCACCGGCGGAAATGACGCTGGTAGCAGTCGGTTTGGGGTTATGCACATTGATTCTGTCATTTGGGCTTTTTAATATGTTGATAAGTTTTTTTTAGTGGTATACTAATGGCATAGAATATGGAATATGGAGCACATAACATGGAACATGGAAAAGTATGTCTGTAATTGCTCCATGCTCCATGTATGGCGCTATTCTAATTTTTTGTTGGTATGACCGCAACGATTCTCCCCGATATCTTTCGTTGGGCGGGGGTATTTCTCCTGGTGGCCGGCGTGACGATTTATCTTTTTTCCAAAGGAAAGGAAGGGGGCGGTTTTTCGTTTTCGCGCGGTGGTACCGGCACGAAGACCTTGGATTCATACGCCATTGATGTCACCCGTCTCGCGGCCGAGGGAACGATTGATCCGGTTGTCGGCCGGGAAAAAGAAATAACGCGCGTTACGCAAATTTTGGCGCGTCGTGCCAAAAATAACGCAATTTTGGTCGGACCGCCCGGTGTGGGGAAGACCGCCATCGTGGAGGGGTTGGCTTTGAAGATCGTTACGAATGATGTTCCGGCGATTCTCGCGAAGAAAAGAGTGCTATCCTTGCAAGTGGCCGAATTACTGGCCGGCACCAAATACCGCGGTGAATTTGAGCAGAGAATCAAGCATCTGGTGGAGGAAATCCGGTTGTCAAATCGCAGTATTATACTTTTTATTGATGAAATCCATACTGTCATGCAGACGCGAGGCGCGGAAGGGTCGGTGAATTTGTCGGATATTTTGAAACCGGCGCTCGCGCGCGGCGATATGCAGCTTATCGGCGCCACCACGCAAAAGGAATATGAGCAGTACATTCAACCGGAAGAAAGTTGGGATCGGCGTTTTCAACGCGTTCTCGTTGATGAACCGAGTGTGGAAGAGTCCATTAATATTCTTCAGGGCATTAAAAAGAATTATGAAACCTACCACAAGGTGAAATTTTCCGACGAGGCGATTCGGGCGGCAGTCACTCTTTCGCAGGAGTACATCACCGGTCGGCGTTTGCCGGACAAGGCGATTGATTTGATTGACGAAGCGGCGGCGATGGTCAATGTGGAGGCCGGTGCCGTTCCGGATCACGCGGCGGCTCTTCTGCACGGCGCGGCGCGAAAATTGGCTGACGCGGAAAACCGGTCGGTAAATTCGGAAAAAATAAATAAATTGAAAAAAGAATTGGCCGGATTATTAAAATTGGAGGAAAACACCAAGGATTTCAATGAATTGCATAAATTAAGAGGAATGGCGGTGCGAGTAGTGAAACAAATTCAAGTGGAAGAAAAAAATGGCGATGAGGAAAACGATTGGCCGTTAGTGGACGCGGATCACATCAAGGAAGTGGTCGCGGAATGGGTGGGGATGGACAAAGAGGAAATTCACTAATTTGTTTTTTTTAATTTTTTTAATATGAACGATATTGTCGCGAAAACAAGTACGATTTCCAGCCTGAAAATCGCCGTGGCTTTGGCTTTCCTCAGCGGAGCCAATTTGCTCGCCGCCGCCAGTATGGTTCGGCCGAGTTTGCCGAGTTCAAGATCAAGGGACCCGCTTCCGCCGCCGGTTGTGGTGAATTTCAAAGAACCGGATTTGGTGGTCAATGATTTGTTTTTGAATGTAAGTGGCGATTATGACGGCGCGAGTGATCTGGAGCTTAGCGTGGTATATCAGAATATCGGCAAGGCCACGGTCGGTCAGCCGTTTCAAATTGCCGTTACCACTGAACCGGCCGGCGTATTCCATGATGCCGGTCTTTCCATCGGAATGGCGGATAAATCAAGCGAAACCGCCGGCGAGGACAATAAATTCAATTTGGCGCCGGGCGAAACCGCGATGCTGAAGATTGTTCTTAATCGGGATGTTGAAACCGTTTTTGACGGTTCGTCATTAAGAATATTCGGCTATGTTGATTTTGTTGAAAATAAATCGGATGGAAATATTCCGGAATTTGATGAAACCAACAACGAAAAAAACTTGGTCGTGCCGGTTGTCAAGTCCGCTTTGGCCGAGAATATTCCGGTTCCACCGGCCGAGACCGAACAAGCTGACACCGCTGAAACGCAAAATCAGACGGAAACGACGGACACCGCCAAATTTTGCGATACCGGCGCCACTAGTCCGGACGCTTGCGGTGAACGGTTGAAAGGATTTCCGGAATTATCAAAAAAGGCGATTGAAGATATTCTCTTCAAATACGCTTGCGTGGGAGTATACAAAGGAATACCGCTATTCAGCGTGCGGAATCAGATTGTGCCATTAGAGATTGATGCCGGGGCTTTGCTGTCTTATCCTCTCGGCAAATGTTCGCTGGCGGAATTGGGCGTAGTGACGACATTGGACGCGGCCAAAAAATGTTTGGATGAATTGAACGCGCCACTCAAAGATGATCCGCTGTATCTCGGCGTGGCTTGTTAAAAATAAGTAAATCTTTGGAGATTATTTAACAATTTATCATTAACTCTGATTCTATGTCAGTACTGGAAGCAAGCGCGCCAGCCGTCGGCGTTCAGGTCAAGACCGGTGTCGTCACTTCCGCCAAGATGGCGATCGCCGTGGCATTTTTGGGAGCGGCGGCACTCGCGGCGGCGGCCGTGGCCGGAATGGGTGGGGCGGGGAGTGACGGTTCCGGTAAGGGCGGATATGGGTATGGGTACAATAAGGCCCTACAGCCGGTAATCAAGGAAGTGTCATTGGAAGTAAAAGCACCTGGTAATGCTAAACAAATATTTTCCCAAAAAATGTCAGCTGCTCAAGGAAATTTGACATATTATCTTGGTTATTTGGGACAATATTCGTCCGAAAGCGTCAATAATAAAGTAGTAGTAACTGTTAAGGCGGTTGATAATGCAGATGCCAATACGGTTTACGGTTACTATGTGTCTTATGACACCTATTCAAGCATTGTTGATAACAATTTGGCGTTTAAGAGTCAAGTGATTGATAAAGTGGTCTGGACAAAATCAAAACAATACATGTTTGTCAATACAGAATCGAAATTCTATGTGTATGTATTGGCTAAGAACGCTGACAATTTGTTCACATTTCCCGGCTTAGGAATTGACGATGGGACTTATATGTGGCTTTATAATGCAATTTCTTTTACCAGTAGCACCACATCTACCACTCCGATTACTCCAACCTCCACTGCCAAACAGCCGATTATCGATCAGACGACAATCAGCGTTGTCAATAATAACAATCCGATGGTGTATAATAATTCAATGGCAAAGGGGAATCTGCCGTACCCGGGTAATGTAGTTAAGGTTAACTATGATACTTTGAAACATAAGAAAGTTAAAATTAGCGTAGACAAAGTATTGAATGATGACGGCAATGTGGAGTATGGATTTTTAGTGGTGTATGGTGGCAATTTTGGGGCATTTCCAGAAAATGTAGCTTTTAAATCAAATGTGGGTAAAGCCAAATGGGGTAAATCCAGTAGCTATATATTTGTGGCGTCCGAAGCATCCCCTAATGTCTACGCGCTTGTCAGGAATAAAGATGGGAAAAATGTGTATTCTACTCTAGGTTTAGATGACGCGACACTTTTTAAGTTCTATCTCGCATCGACAACCCCTGCCACCTCCACCCCGGCAATATAATCCTATGCCCGCGCCCAAGAAAATCGGACGCCACTCCAAAGTAAAAGCCAGAACTTTCTCCTTGGTTAAATTGGCAATGGCCGCGGTTCTTTTGGGTGGTGCTTCCGCGGTCTTCGCTTTTACATTAGCGTCACGAGACAAAAGCCGGGAAGAAAATTCGCCGGTGTGGTGCGCTTACGGCTCGCAGTTATATGATTCCGGACTTGGTAACAGTCTTGTCAACTATTGCGGGGCGGCCAAAAGCGCCAGTCAATGCGAAGGCCTGCTTCTCGGCACACCCTTCAAAACCATGAATGGCTGTTTGGACTACTTGTCGGCGCTCACCGAATAGGCCGGAACGATCGTGTCGGGGCGGGTATATTCTCACGATTTTTGCACAACTTGACAATCGGTCGCGCCGGTGGTATTATATTACCAATAAGGTAGCTTCATAAAGAGCTGCCTTATTTATTCAAGAATTTAATTTATTTTTTATTAATTTGACAGTCTATGTCGGAAATAACGAAAGCCATCCAGATTCTCTGCGATGAAAAAAATTTATCTTACGAAATGGTGATGGAAGCCTTGGAATCGGCCATGGCCGCGGCTTACCGCAAGGATTTTGGCAATCGCCAGCAAAATATCAAGGTGAAATTTGATCCGGACACCGGCGACATGAAGGTTTGGGATGAAAAAATCGTGGTGGAAGATATTGACGCCGAGGAATTGGAAAAAGCCCAGGTGGAATTGGCCGAACGGAGAGAGCAGGCGCATAAGGAACAAAGAGAGCTGGCCGAGGAAGAAATTGCCGATTTGGCGCATTTTAATCCGAAGACGGAGATAATGATTACCGAAGCGAAAGCGATTAAGCCGAAAGTGAAGGTGGGCGAAACTTTGATTATTGATTTGGAAGTGGGCGGAGATTTCGGCCGAATGGCGGCGCAAACCGCCAAACAAGTCATCATTCAAAAATTGCGCGAAGCGGAAAGAAACACGGTTCTGGAAGATTTCAAGAAACAGCAGGGCAGTATTGTTTTCGGTTTTGTGCAGAGATTTGATCGGGGTGGCGCGTTGATTGTGGATCTTGGCAAAGTAACCGGCCTCGTGCCGGCCGGCGAACAAACGAGAAGAGATCATTATAAGCTCGGAACCAGAATGAAATTTTATGTGGCATCGGTCGCCATGGGACAACGCGGGCCGGAGATAATTCTTTCTCGCGCCGATAAGCGGATGGTGCAGGTGATTTTTGAACAGGAAATTCCGGAAATTGCCAGCGGGGAAGTGGAAATAAAAGGAATCGCCCGCGATGCCGGCAACCGTTCCAAGGTGGCGGTATTCACCGCGGATGAAAATATTGATCCGATCGGTTCCTGTATCGGCCAGAGAGGCAGTCGCATCACCACCATCATTGAGGAATTAGGCGGAGAGAAAATCGATGTAATCCAGTATAATGACAATGCCGAACAATACATCAAGCACGCTTTGTCGCCGGCCAAAGTGGCTGGAGTGGAATTGAATGGTGATACCAAAGAAGCGGTGGTATACGTGGTGCCGGATCAATTTTCTTTGGCGATCGGACGCGAAGGCCAAAATGTGCGTTTGGCGGCCGAACTTACCGGCTGGAAAATAAAAGTGGTGGAGCAGGGGGGCGAAAAAATCGTCAGCAGCGATGAAGAACCGGCAGTTGTCGAGGAAAGCGCGACGCAAGAACCTGAAAAAATTGAAGAAACAGCCGAATAGAAACCGGCGGTAGAATAATGGCGGGATTGGTTTTATTCGTGGTATAATGGTGGCAATTACGAATTACGAATTGTGTCCGGCGGGTTCATGCTTTCGCATTCGTAATCGTTAATTCGTAATTCCCCTAAAGGGATTCTTCGCTCCGATCAGAATGACGCGGTAATTCGCCTGCTCGGCGTAGCGAAGCGAAGCCGAGTAATTTTTAATTCGTAATTGACTATGATCGCTTTGTTTCAAACAGTTGTTTATCAGCCAATCTTCAATTCATTTGTTCTGCTTTATAATTTCATCCCGGATGTGGGAGTAGTGATTCTTGTCATTACCGTCGTTATCAAATTATTGCTTTATCCGTTGACGGCATCTTCCATCAAGGCGCAGAAATCCTTATCGGAAATGCAGCCACGACTGGATGAATTGAAAGCCAAATTCAAGGATGACAAACAATTGTTGGCGCAGGAGACGATGAAAATGTACAAGGAACACAAAGTCAATCCGCTCGGATCCTGCCTGCCGATTTTGGTGCAACTGCCGATATTCATCGCTCTTTATATGGTTTTGCAGGCCGGCCTGGCGTCAAATAATTTTGACAAACTTTATCCGTTCGTCACCAATCCCGGACAGCTGAATACCGTGACTTTCGGATTGTTTGATCTGAAAAATAACAGCATCGTTCTGGCGTTATTGGCCGGCGCGGCGCAATACTTCCAATCAAAAATGTTCATCAGAAAGAAAGCGCCGAAGGTGGCCGGAGAAGGGGCCAAGGATGAAAATATGACCGCGATGATGAACAAGCAGATGCTGTATTTCCTGCCGCTTATGACGGCGTTCATCGGCATGAAAATGCCCGCCGGCTTGACGCTGTATTGGTTCTTGTCCACTCTGCTTACCGTCGCGCAACAGATGATATTATTTCGAAAAACCGGAACCGATGTCGGCGCGCTTACCGTTCAAAAATAATCGGGATTATAATCTGGTGAATATTCGGCTATGAGGTTGGACTTAAAGACTCTAAAATATCTGGAAGTGGAGACCGTTTCCGGCAAAACGCTTGGGCATGTTTACAATCTGGAAATTGAAATTGACGGACAGGCGGTGGTTCAATATTGGGTGAAGCCGTCTTTCGTCAGCCGGAAGGAATATCTCGTCAGCCGCGATCAAATCGTTGAATTTACCGATCGAAAAATAATTGTGGACGATGCCGTCGTTCGGGATGGTGGAATTGAGGCGCGCCAATCGGCGTCCGCGAAAACCGAACCGGCGGCGCTGTCGGAAAGAAGTTAAAAAAGATGCCCCGAACGGGCATTTTTGGCCGATAATGACGGTGTGGCCGGGGAATGAATATTTGAAGTATGATCGATGATTTTATCATCAGCATCAAAAAAACTTTGGCTTATTTTGATATTTTTGATTATCCTCTCACCGCGTCCGAACTGGAACATTTCTTGTGGGACGGGCCGATTGGCGGCACGCACGTTGATTTTCAGCTTGCTCTGGATCGCGCGATAACGGCCGGATCGGTTGGTCGGCTAAACGGTTTCTTTTTTTTGCCGAGACGGGAAAAAATTGTTGAAACCAGGTTGAATAATGTTCTTTTGGTGGAGCATAAAACGCGCATTGCCCGTCGCGCCATCAAAATGATAAGCCGTGTGCCATTCGTTCGAGCGGTGTTCGTTTGCAACACGCTCGCGGCCGGCTGGCCGAAAAAGGACAGTGATATTGATTTGTTTATCGTGGCCGCTCACGATAAAATCTGGCTCGTTCGAATGTTCGTAACCCTGCTCATGAGTATCACGAACTTACGCCGGGGAAGGCGCAAAATCGCCGATCGGGTTTGTTTGAGTTTTTATGTTACGGAAAACAGTTTGAATTTGTCCGGAGTTTCTCTCGATCCTCCGGATGTTTACCTGATATACTGGCTGTTGATGCTCCTACCGGTTTATGGAGGGGCGGAGTATTATTGCCGGGTTTTGGCGGAAAATTCCTGGACGCGCGATTTCGTAAAAAATAACCGCGCGAATTACAGTTTGTCGTCAATTTTAGAAGTCAAATTGAATAAATTGGAATTTTTTTCGCACTCGGCGGTTGAAAAAATTTTCAGCGGGCGAACGGGCGAGGCCCTTAATGGTTTTTGCAAAAAAATTCAGTTGAAAAAAATAGCCGGAAATCATGATTACCGACGGCGCGCGCTCGGGATCGGCGTCGTCGTGAATGATGAAATGCTGAAATTCCACGAGAACGACCGGCGAGCGGAGTATCGGGAGAGGTGGCGCGAGAAAATTACGAATTAAAAATTACGAATTACGAATTGTGTCCTTACGCACTTCGTAGTCGTAAATTCGTAATTCGTAATTCGTAATTCTTACACTGCCATGTTTATTTCAAAAATCAGTCTGGAAACGATTTTTCGTGTTCTTATAAGGGGGTATCTATTTGTCTTGCCTTGGCAAACGGTTTGGATTGTTCGCGAACGGTATTTGAACGGTTATAAATGGCAGTATGGCGCGACCCAATTTTTTTTGTCGGAGGCCGTCGCCTGGATTGTTTTTTTGCTGTTTTTTTGGTGGTCGGGGCGCCGAGTGGCGCGGGCGGTCAAAGAGAATAAAATTGTTTTTTCTTGGACGCCGGATCGGGTGTTCACGCTGTTTGTTTTGATTTTTATTCTCTATTCATTTCTGTCCGTCGTTTGGTCACCGGTTCGGGAAATCGCTTTTCAACACTCAATTCATCTACTGGAAGCCATTTTGCTTTTTTTCGTTATCTATCTCGGACCGACTACTAAAAAAGAAATTATTTTTTGGTTCCTGCTGGGGAGCGTTATTCCGGCTATTTTGGGTATCGCGCAATTCCTCGCGCAAACAACCTGGCCGGCGCCTTGGCTCGGATTGTCCGCGCATCTTCCGTCCGAGGCGGGGACGGCGATTGTCGGGGGATCAGGCCGGTGGCTGCGCGCTTACGGATCATTCGCGCATCCCAATATTTTCGGCGGTTACCTCGCGCTGGTACTCATGTCAGTGTTTTATTTCATTTCCGATAATCCGATTCAAAAATCAGGCAAAAAAATCATATTAAGTTTGTTCATTGTCATTATTTCCGCCGCTTTATTTTTTTCTTTCAGCCGAAGCGCGGCGGGGATGCTCGTGGCGGCGTTCGCGCTGTTCGGCGGTTTGGGATTATGGAATAAAACTTTGTCAAAAAACTTTGCTGTTTTTTTATCACTGCCGATTTTAATTTTTTTTATCGGCGGAATTATTTACTCACCTCTTGTCAAAACCCGTCTGGTGGGAATTTCCGCTTCGGAAATAACCTCGGTTCAAGAACGAATTTCCGGATATGACGAAGCAGGACGAATTATCGCTCGCCATCCCTGGCTTGGTGTCGGTAGCGGGAATTATACCGTCGCCGCGTATCTCCTTGATAATTCCCGACCGGGCTGGGAGTATCAGCCGGCGCATAATACGGCGCTGTTGTTTACGGCCGAAATGGGGGTGGTCGGAGTGATAATTTTCCTCGGGTTGTCGGCTTCATTTGTACGGTATTTCCGCCTCATAAAACCAAAGAAAAATTGGCATTTGGAGTTGTTTTTGCTCATTCCGCTTATTTTCGGATTATCGTTTGATCACTATTTTTGGTCATTGCCGGTCGAAATGTTCAGCTTTGCGACATATCTCGGTATCATTTTCAGGCCAACTGTCCACAGTTAGTCCACTGGTATTGATTTTGGCTTATTTTAGCTTAAATTTTGATTTGACGGGGATGATCAAGTAGTCTATAATAACTTTATTAGTGTTTATAATCTATTGATAAGTGCGGGGTGAAAATAAAGAGCCTATAATAGGTAATAGGCACGGAATGCACGCCACAGGAAGTTAGCGCCGCTGACAGGCATCGCTGGCTTGTAAAGGTCGTCATACCGAGCTCATTACCTATTCTGGGCTTTTTTGTTTGGCGGGGAAAATGTCTTTTACGAGCCTTGACAAAAAGTGAAAACTACTGCTAAAATGGGGTCTTGACTATTATCACTCTCGGTGGTAGAGTGATAAAGCTTAAATTTATTTATTAACTCCAATCGGTATGAGCATCAAACCATTGGGCGACCATGTTGTCGTCAAACTTTTGGAAAAAGAAGAGGTAACCGCTTCCGGAATCGTTTTGCCGGACACGATTGACAAGAAAGAAAAGGCTGAGGGAAAAGTCGTGGCGGTCGGACCCGGCAAAATGCTGGAAACCGGCGCGCGCGGCGCGATGGAAGTTGAGGTCGGCGATACCGTTCTTATCAAAAAATGGGGTGGTGACGAAGTGGAAGTCAAGGGTGAGGATTATAAAATAATTTCAGCGGAAGACATTCTCGCTATTCTTGAATAATAATTAAAATATCTTGTATGTCAAAGCAAATCAAATACAAAGACGACGCGCGCCAAGCGTTGGTGCGGGGTGTGGATACTCTCGCCAATGTGGTCAAAGTCACTCTTGGTCCGAAAGGGCGCAATGTGGTATTGGATAAGGGCTATGGTGCTCCCACCATCACCAAAGATGGCGTATCGGTCGCCAAAGAAATTGAAGTGGAAGATAAATTTGAAAATGTCGGCGTGGAACTGGTGAAAGAAGTCGCCAGCAAAACCAATGACGATGTCGGCGACGGCACCACCACCGCCACCGTGCTGGCGCAAGCGATCGTGAAGGAAGGTTTGAAAAATGTTACCGCCGGCGCGAACGCCGTGGCTCTGAATCGCGGTTTGCACAAAGCGACCGAAGCGATCGTCGCCGAATTGAAAAATAAAATTTCCAAAAAAGTGGAGATGGATGAGATCGCCAATGTGGCGGCCATTTCCGCCAATGACGCGGAAATCGGTCAAAAGATTGCCGAAGCGATGAAAGAAGTGGGCAGTGATGGCGTCATTACCGTGGAGGAATCGCAATCATTCGGCATGGAAATTGAAACCGTGAAAGGAATGCGTTTTGACAAGGGTTATGTGTCGCCTTACATGGTGACCAATCCCGACCGCATGGAAGCGGAATACGCCGACCCGTATATTTTAATTACCGACAAGAAAATTTCTTCTTTGGAAGAAATTTTGCCTCTCCTTGAAAAAGTCGCCGGGAGCGGAAAGAAAGATTTGGTAATAATTGCCGATGATGTTGACGGTCAGGCTTTGGCCACATTCGTCGTCAACAAACTGCGTGGCACATTTAATGTGCTCGCGGTCAAAGCGCCCGGATTCGGCGATCGCCGCAAGGAAATGTTGCAAGATATCGCCACGCTTACCGGCGCGAAAGTGATTACCGAAGACATTGGTCTCAAATTGGACAGCGCTACTTTGGAAGACTTGGGACATGCCCGCAAAGTGACCGCCACCAAAGACACGACTACGGTCGTGGAAGGCAAAGGCGCGGAAACGGAAGTGAAAGACCGTGTCGCGCAAATTCGCAAAATGATTGAACAAACCGATTCGGATTTTGATCGCGAGAAATTGCAAGAACGATTGGCGAAACTGGCAGGAGGCGTGGCCGTCATCAAAGTCGGCGCCGCTACCGAAACGGAAATGAAGGAAATCAAACATCGGATTGAAGACGCGGTCGGCGCCACCAAAGCGGCCGTGGAAGAAGGCGTGGTTCCGGGCGGTGGCGTGGCCTTGATTCGCGCCATGAAGGCTCTTGATAATCTCAATCTGCCGGATGAAGAAATGATCGCCGTCGGCATTTTGCGTCGCGCTCTGGAAGAGCCTCTGCGCGTTATTGCCGAAAATGCCGGATTTGACGGCGCGGTGGTCGTGAACGAAGTCAAGAAGCACGAGGCCAACTTCGGATTTAACGCCGCTACCGGCGAATATGAGGATATGGTGGTCTCCGGCATCATTGATCCGACCAAGGTGACTCGATCCGCTTTGCAGAACGCGGTTTCCATTGCCGGTATGCTCCTCACGACCGAAGTGGTGGTGACCGATCTGCCGAAGAAAGATGAACCGAATATGCCACCAATGGGTGGTGGTATGGGCGGGGGGATGTATTAAGGCATGGAACATAGAGCATAGAACATAGAACAAGTACGAAAACGCTCGCTGAAATAGCGAGCGTTTTTTATTGAATTATGATTGACATTTGATAAATAAAAGTTTAAATCTTTCGTACACGGGGAATGATTTGTAATTTTTTCGGCGGGGCATTCACTTGGGGCCGAGATTTTCTCGACCCCAAGCTTTTGCCAGTAATTTCTCCACTTTATTTTGAGAGCAGGCTTGTGAGCCGGTTCTCAATTTTTTCATGGAGATCACGCCCGAAGATTACCTTCAGGGGCAGAGGCAGTTCACAGACGGCCGTAACCGTCTCTTCTTGACACTGCACTGTGCCGGTGATGGTTGTTCCGAGCACACTGGCCGTGACCGCGCCGGCCAAATCCTCCCATTCCTCCGTCTGAACGGTGGCGATGCTGGCGTACTTGGCCTTCTTGCCCATGTACGCCTCCTTGATTCTTCGGATCGCCTCTTTTGGATCAAGGCGATGTTCTACGACAACCATGATCGTTGACATACTCTCCTTAATCCTTACGGGTTTTTACTGGCAGTCAGTAAAATTACCTCAAAAATAGAAAAAAGTCAAGGGTCGGCAGGCTTGTTTTTTTATGGTATTTGGGATAAGATTGAAAAACATATTATGCATGATCAGATCGCCCAATTGGAATCTTTGCAAGAAAAAATCGCCTTTACCTGGGGCTTGCTTAAGGTTGATGAGATGATTGCCGAGAGTCATGGTTTGGAGAAATTTATGCAGGCCGGTGATTTTTGGGAGGATCAGGAAGAGGCCAAGAAGACCGCGCAACGGTACAAGGAATTGAAAGATGAAGCGGAAACCTGGACAAAAATGAAGCAAGAAGTGGCGGATTTGCTTCGTCTTTGCGCGGAATTGGTCAGCCAACCGGACGCGGACCTGAAACAGGAAATAATCAAAAGAATCACTGAATTGAATGGTGAATTCGCCAAGTTGGAATTTTTCGCGCTTTTTGACGGAAAAAATGACAAAAAAAACGCCATTGTTTCCATTCATTCCGGCAGTGGTGGCACGGAGGCGCAAGATTGGGCGGAAATGCTGTTGCGAATGATAACGCGCTACGCGGAAAAAAAACAGTGGATGGTGACGATATTGGATGAAGCTAAGGGAGCCGAGGCCGGCATCAAGCTCGCGACTTTGCGGATTGAAGGACGGTACGCGTATGGCAATTTACAGGGTGAACATGGCACCCATCGGCTGGTGCGGATTTCTCCTTTTGACGCCGAAAAAATGCGTCATACTTCGTTCGCGTTGATTGAGGTGATACCGGAGGTTGAGTCTGCCGAAATGGTGGAAATTGATCCCAAAGATTTGCGCATAGATACTTTCATGTCCGGCGGCAAGGGCGGCCAAAGCGTCAATACCACTTATTCGGCGGTGCGGATTGTCCACCTTCCGACCGGCACGACCGTGCAATGTCAGAATGAAAGATCGCAATTGCAAAACAAGGAAACCGCCCTGAAAATTTTGCATTCAAAACTGATAAAATTACAGGAAGAAAAAGAAGAAGAAGAACACCAAAAATTGCGTGGCGAATACAAAAGTCCGGAGTGGGGCAGTCAGATTAGATCTTATGTGCTACATCCCTACCACATGGTCAAGGATTTGCGAACGCGCTACGAGACGGCCGATACCGAGGCGGTATTGAATGGCGAGCTTGATCCGTTTGTGGAAGCGTATTTGAAGTGGAAAAAGACCGATGGAATTAAGAATTAAAAATTTTACGTCATTGCGAGGAGCGAACGCAGTGAGCGACGTGGCAATCCCTTTGTACTTTGATATAAACTAAGGGATTGCCACGTCGCTTCGCTCCTCGCAATGACGTGATACAACATGTTCATTATTCGTAATTCGTCCGCCTTCGCTTTTGAGCTATGGCGGATAAAATAATTTTCTTCGACCGTCCGTAGTCCCGACTTAGTCGGGACGAAGGCGGTTAATTCGTAATTGTATTGTACTATGAATATCATAATTTTCGCTGGCGGAGCGGGGACCAGGCTTTGGCCTTTGAGCCGCCGAAATTCTCCGAAACAATTTGAAATTTTGAAGGATGATAAATCCACTTTGCAAATGGCGGTGGATAGAGTAAGAGAATTTGGGATGGAAAATTTGTTCGTTTCCACCAATGACGAATATATTTCTCTCGTTCGCGCCCAGATACCGGAACTGTCCGCTCACCATATTCTCGGAGAGCCGGCGCGTCGCGATGTGGCGGCCGCGGTCGGACTTAGTTTGACGAGATTAAAGAAAATGGGTGTCGCCGGCGCGGTGGCGGTCTTGTGGGCGGATCATTTCATGGATCATCCGGCGGAATTTGTGGCCGCGCTCAAAAAAGGTAAGGAATTGATTGCCGAGGATTCCGAACGGCTGGTATTTTTGGGAGAAAAACCCAGATTCGCCAATCATAATTTGGGTTGGATCAAGGTTGGCGAAAAAATCAGCGGCCAACAACACGAATTTTTGGGATGGAAATACCGTCCGGAATTAGCGGAATGCGAAAAAATGTTTGAGAGTGGCGAATGGCTTTGGAATCCCGGTTATTTCATTTTTGATTTGGATTTTGTTTTGGGGCTGTACGAAAAGTATCAGCCGGAAATGTATCGCGCCCTGAATGAGATGAATGGCGACGAGGAAAAAATCAAGAAAATGTATCCGGATTTGGAAAAAATTTCTTTTGATAACGCCATTTTGGAGAAAATCAGTTCGGAGGCTGCGGTGGTGTTGAAGGTGGATTTGGGCTGGAGCGATCCGGGCACGCTCTACGCTTTGAAGGAGGCCTTGGCGCCTAATCCGGAAAATAATTTTACCAAAGGCAAGGTCGTTCTGGATTCATCACGGGATTCGTTTGTTTACAATAACGAAGAAGAAAAGTTAGTCGCGGTGGTGGGAGCGGAGGGGATGGTGGTGGTGAACACCAAAGACGCTCTCCTCGTCTGCCCGAAAGACAAAGTGCCGAATATAAAAGACATCTTGAAAAAAATAGAGGAAGAAGGGTTGGAAAAATACCTCTAGATAATTGCAAAGTACCGCATGTTCGTTTGTCATTCCTGCGAAAGCAGGAATCCAGAAAACATACACCATACAAAAAACTATGCATACTAACTTCTACATATACATTATGGCTAGTCAAAAAAATGGCACATTGTATATTGGAGTTACTAATGATTTAAAAAGAAGAGTTGAAGAACATAAATTGGATATAGTAAAAGGTTTTACCAAAAAGTATCAAGTTCACATGCTAGTGTATTTTGAAGTATTTGGTAGAATAGAAGATGCCATAAAAAGAGAAAAACAATTGAAAATTTGGAAACGTGATTGGAAATTAAAACTTATAGAGGAGAATAATTGTAACTGGAAGGATTTGTATAACAAATTGTTTAAGTAATTTTATTTGTTTATTTGTGTTTCTGGATTCCCGCCTTCGCTGGAATGACAATTGATTCTGGATTGTCGCCGGATACGGTTTTCTGTCATTCCTGCGAAAGCAGGAATCCAGTTCGTCGTCTATTTGAGTCAAATTCTGGATTCCCGCCTTCGCTGGAATGACAATTGATTCTGGATTGTCGCCGGATACGGTTTTCTGTCATTCCTGCGAAAGCAGGAATCCAGTTCGTCGTCTATTTGAGTCAAATTCTGGATTCCCGCCTTCGCTGGAATGACAATTTTGGCCATTGGCGACAGTGCCGATAATTGGAGAGTGTAAATAATTATTTAGTATCCAGTTTATGTCCAAAAATATTCTATTAAAAATTATCCTACCAACAATTGCCCTATGTCTAGTGGTGGGATTTTGGTTTGTTTACCGGGAAATTTTCAAGGATGAAACGAATCTTTTTGCGCCGGTCACTTTTGAGGTGGTGGAAGGGGACAATGTCATGAAATTGGCGGAAAGACTGGAAG
>JBBTQT010000135.1:0-8383 GCA_038065575.1 Patescibacteria group bacterium | reverse complement strand
GTGAAGATCGGGATACCCGACATAACTATTTTGAACGCGATTCCAAAAACAATAAAATGCCGACGAGTGAATACAAACCCTCGGACGACAATCCCAACCGACGAGTATTCACCAACCAATTTGATGTTTATCCGGTTAAACCGAATGATGAGCCGGATTTGGACAATCCACCTCGCGAGCCCGAGAAGGACGACGATCCGGACAAACCCGAATCCTACGCCAAAGAACTGGCGAATCAGCTGGAAATTCTTGATAATCTTTGCGACGATTATTTTCACGGCGATCCGCAGACAGTGCTTGATCCGTTTCTACCCGGGATAATGAACCAAATAGAAAATCAGCTGGAATTGCTGAATAACGACGACGAGTGGCAAAATAAATACCCGGACATTGTCAATATGTCAGCATTGAATGAACGGTGTGACGCCGGACACTTTCAAAAACGCGGCCGAGAATTGATACAATCAATCCGAAATTTTCCATGGTCCGCGAAAAAAAAATTTGAAGCCTTAAAAAATTTCTATAACGCAAAAACCTTCCGAAAAGATATCTATGAGGAGCCGGAAACCAGTAAAATATACGGTGAATTGAGGGCCGCTTCCACGCCCTGGCATGGCAGGGGCGAATCGAGGGCCGCTTCCTGGCAGGACAGTGATGAAACGAAAAATCAAAGACAGCTCGCGGAGCAAAAAGAGTTTTACAACGAAGTCTACCAAAAATTAATCGACACCAAATCGGATTTGCCGCCCGAAGAAAAACGACATCTGGCCAAATATTTGAACCAAGCCTATAATAATGAGCATAAACTCGTCATGCTGGATGATGACGATTTTGATAAATACAAAAATCTAATTCGGGAATACGTCATCATTCCGGATTTGATTGAAGAGTACCAAATGTTTATTGAAAAGATTGAAAACCCTCCGAAAGATCCAGAGGAAGCCAAACATTACGAATCTTCACTACGGAACCTACTCGGTGGTATATTAAAATCGATGAGAGAGTTCGGAATCTACGACCCGGCCGAAATCGGCGCCGATTACACTTTGGAAGAATTACAAATAATGAATAATGATCTGAAGCCTGAGAATATATAGTCCCGAGAACGAAAGCGCTAATTCAAAACTTCTTTCTCAATCGCCATCAGCCGATTGTATTTCTCCACCCTTTCCGATCGCGACAACGAACCGGCCTTGATGTACTCCGCGTTCACGGCCACGGCCAGGTCAGCGATAAATGTATCGGCGGTTTCTCCCGAGCGATGCGACACCGACACTTTATAACCATTGTTTTTTGCCAAGTAAATCGCGTCAATCGTCTCGGACAATGTTCCAATTTGGTTCAATTTTATCAAAACCGCATTCCCCACGCGCTCGTCAATGCCTCTTTGAATTCTATCAGTATTGGTCACGAACAAATCATCGCCCACCAATACGGTTTCATCTCCCATTCTTTTGGTAATTTTAGCCCAAGCGTCCCAATCGTCTTCCGCGAAGCAATCTTCCACGGAAATAATCGGATAATTCCGCGTCCAACGAAGCAATGTTTCCATCATCCTGTCCGCCGGCATACCTTCCGTATCTTTGTCCAAATAATAAAGACCGTCCTTGAAAAACTCCGAAGCCGCCAAATCAAGCGCGAGCGATACTTGTTTGCCCGGCGTATAGCCCGACTCTTTGATCGCTTGAACAATCAACTTCAACGCCTGTTCATTGCCGGAAATTTCCGGCGCGAAACCACCTTCATCACCTACGCCGGTTTTGTAGCCTTTTTTCCTCAAAATTTTCGCCAAACAATGAAAGACCTCCGCGCCGATCCGAATCCTCTCCGCCATTTTCTTGTGCCGAGGCACAATCATAAATTCCTGGATACTAAGGCCGTTATCCGCGTGCCGACCGCCGTTCAATATGTTCATGGTCGGCGTTGGCATTCGCCAAGATTTCTCCGGCAATTTGTAGGCTGTTCTTATCCACCGGTAAAGTGGAATTTTTTTGTGTGTTGCCGCGGCTCGAGCGTTGGCGAGTGACACTCCCAAGATCGCGTTCGCCCCCAGCTTACTTTTATTTTCCGTGTTATCCAATTTAATCATGGCGCTGTCAATCCGTCGCTGATCCAAAGCGTCCATTCCCTCCAATAAATCCGCAATGTCCGCATTCACATTTTTTACCGCCCGCAATACTCCTTTGCCACCATAACGGACTCCGCCATCGCGCAGTTCCAAAGCCTCGTGCGTACCGGTGGAAGCGCCACTCGGCACCGCCGCAGTTCCGGTTGTCCCGTCAACCAATACAACCGTGGCTTCAACCGTCGGATTGCCACGGGAATCCAAAATTTCTCTGGCCATTACTTTCGCGATCGCGCTTTTTTTCATACTTAAAGCTTAAAATTTAGTCCGTTCCTATAATATCAAAAAACGGCTCTGATGCAAAGCCGTTTTTCTCGTTGAAACAATTTTCCGATTATCTGATTTCAAACACCACATTGACATTCATAATCACTTCGCTTGAACCGGTTTGGATGTCGGGAGGAGCGCCCGCCCCTTCCATTCCTTTTTGATTCATCGCGAGCCCGCCCATGGCGTAAAGCGTGTCCGCACCTGAACCGCCTTCATATTCATTGTAGGTTACCACTCTCACCAAATCCACCCCGAGGGATCTAGCCAAAACTTTGGCCTTTTCGCCGACCTTGTTCAGAGCCAAAGCCCGCGCCTCGGCTTTGTAAGCGTCGCGATCATCAATCGTAAATTGCAAACCGCCAACATTGTTGGCGCCAACCTCGCCCGCTCCGGCAATTACTTGATTGGCCTTGGACACCTCTCTGATTTTTACGGTCAAATCCTGGCTTACCTGATAACCGATTAATTTTTGCGCGCCGTCGGTATAATCATATTTGGGGTAAATGTTGTAGTTAACAGTTTGGATGTCTTTGCCATCAATCCCCAATGTTTTTAATTTCGCTGTCAATTTGTTCATGACTTCGGTATTTTTTTGCTGGGCTTCGTCCACGGTTTTTCCTTCGGAAATTGTTCCCAAATTTACCATAGCGATGTCCGGCGTCACGGTCACTTTGCCCTGGCCGTCCACGACAATGGTTCTTTCATTTCTGTCCGCCACGCCGATAGTGTCAAACTTTTTTAGATTATTTCTGATCAAAGTTCCCAAAAATACGATAGCGTAAACGACCAAAATTCCGATGAGAACCCATAAAATTTTCATACCGCCGCTCCGGTTGCGACAACACCCGCCGGCTTCATAATGATTCTGACCGGAGTTTTCCAAAGACGCAAGCGCGCCAGACGAATCGTAAGGTTTTTTGACAGGCATATTTTTAATTACTAATTACTAATTAAGAATTACGAATTACGACTGTAAATCCAGCGCAAATTAAGTATAACACAAAACGCCGTTTGCACCAAAACAAAAGACTGTTAATATCTTCCTAAACAATTAAACCAAATAATGCGAATTAACGATTGTGTACCAACGACATCCTTCACCATTCGTAATTCGTAATTTTTAATTATTAATTTGTAATTATTAATTACTTTTCCAACGCCGTCAACCCTGCCAGCTTTTTTCCAGCCAAAAATTCCAGCATCGCTCCCCCGCCGGTGGAGACCAAATCCACATATTCTCCCATGCCGGTCTTGGCCATCGCTTCCAATGTTTCTCCGCCACCGATAATTCCGAACGCTTTGCCTTTGGATCGCGAAGCGACCAGTCTCGCCACGGCCAACGTACCGACATCGTATGGTTTTTTTTCAAACCAACCCATCGCCCCGTTCCAAACAATGGTGCGCGCTTTTTTGATATAGTTTGAATATAGACGAATGGTGGCGGGGCCGATGTCAAAAATCGCTTCGTTCCGACCGCAGATTTTATGCGGCTCGCCCGACATTTCCACCACCCGATACTTTTTCCCATCTTTTTCGCCGACAATCAAATCAACCGGCTTGATCACTTTTGTTTTCCGACAATTGGCGAAAACCTCGCGGGAGTATTCAATATCCACCAGCGAATCGCCGACGCCGTAGCCGGCTTCGTAAAAATAAGTGGAAGCGATCCCCCCGCCGATCAACAACTGATCCACTTTGGGCAATAATTTTTTGATCACCGGTATTTTTGTTTCCAATTTTATTCCACCCATAACCAGAACAAACGGCCGTTTGGGATTATTCACCGCTTTCAACAATCCGGAAATTTCTTTTTCCAAAAGAAAACCGGCGTAGCTAGGCAAATATTTCGCCAATCCGGCTACCGTTGCGTCCGAGCGATGACAAACCGCGAAGCCGTCCAACACGAAAATATCTCCCAGTCCGGCCAGACTTTTGGCGAAGTCTCCCTTATTCCCCTCCTCAAACGGAGAAAAACGGATATTTTCCAGCATCGCCACCTGCCCCGGCTTCATTTTGGCAATTTCCGATTTTAATCTTATGCGTTCTTTCTCATCCAATTTCCAATTTTTGACCGCTAATTTTTTCACCGGTTTTTTCAGCAATTTTCCAAGCACCGCGGCGATCGGATCGATTTTCAAATCGGCAACGGTTTTTCCCTCCGGTCGACCAAGATGCATAATCAAAACAACTTTTGCTCCGGCTTTCGCGAGATATTCAATGGTGGGAATTGATTCGCGGAGCCGAGTGTCATCCGCGATTTTTTTATTCTTCATCGGCGCGTTAAAATCAACCCGTACCAAAACCGCTTTGCCGGACAAAGTTTTGATATTTTTGATGGATTTCATCATATCGCGGTTTAAATTATCTGACAAAAAATTTCATGAAAACCCGCCGACCGCAATTTATCGGCCGACGATAACCGCCAGCTCCACCAGCCGATTGGCATAGCCCCACTCATTATCGTACCACACCACCAATTTTACCAAATCGCCGTCAACCACATAAGTGAATTCCGCGTCCACAATGGCGGAGAATGGATTGCCGATAAAATCGCTGGAAACCAACGGCGTCTCGGACACCGTCAAAATATCTTTCAAATAAGTTTTGGCGGCTTTTTTCATGGCCTCGTTCAATTCTTCTTTGCTGGTTTTTCTTTTCAAAAGCGCGGTCAAATCCGTCAGGGAAACGGTAATCGTCGGCACCCGAAAAGACGCGCCGTCAAATTTTCCAACGAGGGATGGTATCACTTTCCCCACCGCTTTGGCCGCTCCGGTCGTGGTCGGCACGACATTTTGACCGGCGGCGCGGGCGCGACGCAGGTCTTTGTGCGGGCCGTCTTGCAAATTTTGGTCGGCGGTGTAGGCGTGCACGGTGGACAACATCGCTTTCTCAACCCCGAATTCCCGTTCCAGAACCAACATCACCGGAGCGACACTGTTCGTGGTGCAAGAGGCGTTGTCCACTATTTTCTCCCCTTTGTATTCTTTATCATTCAGACCGCGAACAAAAGTTTTGATATTTTCTCCCTTGCTTGGCGCGGAAATCACCACTTTTTTGGCGCCCGCTTTCAAATGAAGCCCCGCTCCCGCCTCATCGGTAAACCGGCCGGTTGATTCAATCACCACCTCAATCTTCATCTTTCCCCAGGGCAAAAGGCTAGGGTCTTTTTCGGAAAAAACCCGAATTTTCCGGCCACCAACGATAATATTTTCATTATCATAATCAACCTTCGGCGCAAAATCCGGATAGGCGGTATCGTATTTAAGCAAATGCGCCAAGGTTTTGGTATCCGTCAAATCATTGATCGCCACCACTTGGACTTTTTTATTTCCCCAAGCCACTTTGAAAGCATGCCGTCCGATTCTCCCAAAACCATTGATTGCCAGATTTATCATAAAAATAAATTAAACGCTTAATCCAGATAACTATACTAAAAAATCAACTTCCGCACAACCGTCAAAAAAATTATCTAAAAAAATCTACATAAACGCCTTTTCCAATTTCAGCCACTCAACTATCCCCAAATCTTCCGCCCGCGCTTTTTCGTTGCCAACCACTGCCAAAATCGCTTGTTTGACAAAACCAGGCTCAATTTTAAGTTCATTAGCGATGTTTTTCCACATTTGTTTGCGTTTATAAGCGAAAGCGGCTCGCGCCATTTTGAAAAAAAATACCGGATCGCTCCCAACGGGAATTTTAATGTCAGTGATCGCGAGCACCGCCGAATCAATTTTCGGCGACGGCCAAAAACAACCTTTGGTTACTTTGAACACAAATTTCGGCCGCCCGTAATACTGAACAGACACCGCGAGCAAACTCATGCCCCCCGCTCGCGCGCAAATCCGATCCGCCACTTCCTCCTGCACCATAACCACGATCCGCTCCGGCTTATTTTTCAATTCCAACAATGTCCGCAAAACGCTGGAAGTAATCGAATAAGGCAAATTCGCCACTACTTTATATTGTTTAGAAATTGAAAATTGAAAATTGAAAATTTTTTCTAACGCGTCCCCCCACACCACTTCCACATTGGAGTATTCCGCCGCCAATCCCGCCCAATACGGCCGCAAAGCTTGTTCAATCTCAAAAGCGATCACCTTTTCGACGAGAGGAGCGACCGCCAAAGTAAGCGCGCCAAACCCCGGACCGATTTCCACGACAGTATCATCCGGCTCCAATTCCCCGGCCGCGATTATTTTTTCAATCGGTTTCTCGGTGATCAAATAATTCTGCCCGAAACTTTTTTGGGGTGTAAAACCGTATTCAGCGCAGAGCGCGCGGATGTGGGCTTGTTTGTATAAATTGTTATCCATAAATTTCAGCCTACTTTAACCCGCGAGCGTCTCCCTCCGGCCCGCGCGGTTCAATTCCGTCATTTTTCGCGATTTCATTACAAGTTGTTATACTTAATGAGCTGAATATCATAAATCGCCTCATACGACCCGTCTCGACATTCAGCGTACTGCTCGCATTCATAACTTACATTTTTCACCCTTCCTTTGATTTCCAATATTTTTCCATCATAATTGTTGTAAATGAATTTCGGATCGTACTTCTTGCTTTCTTCGTCCGAAACATAATAGTCATTCACATAAAAACCGCCCAATGTTTCCTCCACCTTGCCGATTATGGTCGCGATCGGGGAAACATTTTGATCGACATTTTGAGGCGGATTATCAATTTTCCGCGCGTTATTATCATCCGCTTTTTTGACGCAACCGACGCCGACTAACATCACCACCGCCAAAATCACCAACAGAGACGATTTTATTCTGCTCATAAATGTAAAAATAAAAAATAATTACTCTACTTTTAATCCGGCGTCGGTATATTTATTGCCAGCGTTCCACATCAGCCAACCGGCGTCGGTATATTTTTCCACCGTGTCAATCTGCGCCCGAATTTTGGCGGCGTCGTACTTCGCTCCCAGATTAAAGGCCTGAATCCACGGTCGGAATTTCGCCCGGTGGCCAATAAAATTCGGCATTCCCAGGCGCGCGCCATTGTCAATTATTTCCGCCGGATGCTCGGCCGGATTCGCAAACCCCAAATGATTTTTCGGATAATGCGACGGGTACATCATCGGCGAGATATAGTCGGCGCTGTCTACCGCGTCCGCCAATTTTTGCCCGATATTCAATCCGTCGTGCCGCTCCATCACGAATCCGAACATGTCGAGCGATATCCAAACCGGCTCGGTCTTCATTTGTTCGTCCAGATAATGAAAAAATTGTTTCATCACCTCATTTTTGTTGGTGGAGGAAGCGTATTTCACCTGCCTCATATCACCATCGGACGGAAACCGCACATAATCAAAATTGATTTCATCAAATCCGAGCGCGACCGCTTCTTTGGCGATTTCAATATTATAATCCCAAACTTTTTTTTGCGTCGGATCCACCCAAGCCAGCCCCAGATTATCCCGCCAAACGCCACCGGATTTATTCCGAATCGCCCATTCATTCTTATTTTCCGCCAAGATCGGATCTTGAAAAACCGTTTGCCGCGCGATTGAGTAAATATTATGTTCACGCAATTTTTTTGTCAATGCCACCGCGTCGCGGATCCGAACATCTTTGGTGCGCAAATCATTGACGATAGGCAAAACGCTGTCATAGAGTACTTTGCCACTGTAATCCTTGATATCCACCACGACAGCGTTAAGTTCGGTTTTATCAATCAATTCAATGAGCGCGTTCAATTTTTTGGCATTGCCGGCGGTATAAGCGGTAATGTATATCCCCTTGACCGTTCGCGCCACCAGTTTGGTTTTTTTATCATTGGCAATCGGCAAAGTTAATTCCACGGCGTCAATACTATCCTCAATCGCTTTGGTGGCGCTACTCCAAGAAAAATAAATAAGCCCGATCGCGAAGAACGAGAAAATCAGAATAATAATCAAATGATGTCGTGGAGACATATCCTGTCAACGGCTTAAAATTAAAAAAAACGCCTGATAACTCTATTCTTAATTCATTGGCAGACACC
>JBBTQT010000134.1:0-2482 GCA_038065575.1 Patescibacteria group bacterium | reverse complement strand
TAAAACGTAAAAATGCCGATTTTTCTAAAAAAAAGATAATCCCATTAAAAGACGTTGGCCGAAAAGGTAAATATCACCTTGAAAGAGAAGCTTGGACTTTCATGCCACAACATAATCTTAGTAACAAAGTTTTTTGCATAGAAAGATTAAAACTAATAAAAATTGAAGGTGAAATTACGCATACTGAGCTTAAAATAGGAAACATCGAGTATAGGTTCGGTTATTACATCGTTGGAAAAATCGGCATGGCTAAAGACAAATGGTGGTGGGGACAATCTTGCCCATTGATCCCTGCGGAGGATTTTAAAAAACTAATTCAAAAAGCTGAGACCGAAGGTACGATTTTGGCTTAAATTTTCATCTCATAACAGGGTATTGGCAGGTACCCCAAACCTCGGACAATAAAGTTCATTTTCAACCGCCGGTTGGTGTACAGATAAAAAATGATCGCATGAGCTTTGTGCTTGATTACGTCATAACCCGCATAATCGTGAAAATTGGCAATTCCCCTAAATTCTAACTTGAATTTTTCATCGTGGCGGGCTATAATAGTCAGACTATGATGGAATCTTCAAAAAACCAAGAAGGCCGGCCGGTTCGTCCCACCCTTCTTATCATTTTAGACGGATTCGGATTGTCGCATCAGAAAAATCAGGGCAATGCCATCACTGCCGCCACCGCGCCGCACATCTTTGGCTACATGGATGAATATTCAAGCACGACTTTGATCGCTCATGGCAAAGATGTCGGCCTTTTCCCGAATCAAGAGGGCAATTCCGAAGCCGGACACCTGAATATCGGTGCCGGTCGGTTGGTAAAACAAGATTTGGTGCGGATCTCCGATGCCATCGCTGATGGTACATTTTTCAAAAATGAATCGTTTGATCAGGCTTTATTTCACGCCGAAAAGTATCATTCAGCGGTTCATGTCATGGGAATTCTCACCAACGGTCAAAGCGCGCACGCTCACAATGAGCATTTGTACGCGCTTTTGAAGTATTTTGACAAAAAAAATTTTTCCCGAGTTTTTTTGCATATTTTTACCGATGGTCGGGATTCTCCGCCACATTCGGCCGTCGGTTATTTGCGCGAACTGTGCAGTCAGAAACCGCGGTGCAAAATTACCATCGCGAGCGTCACCGGACGGTTTTACGCCATGGATCGAAACAAAATTTGGGAACGGACCGAGCTGGCTTATAACGCCATTGTCATGGGCAAGGCGAAATACACCGCCCGATTCGCCGAAGAAGCGGTCGGCAATGCTTACAATCGCGGTGAAACCGATGAATATATCAGCCCGACAGTCATAGTTGATGATAACAATAAACCGGTCGCGCCCATCCAAGATCACGATGTGATCTATTTTTTCAACGCTCGATCTGATCGCGCCCGCCAGCTTACCAAGGCTTTGATTCAAAAGAATTTTCAGAAAGAAAATCAAGGAGCGTTCAAAAGAAAAAAATGGCCGAAAAATATCCGCTTGGTGGCGATGACCGATTTCGGTCCGGATTTACCCGGAGTTTTTACGGCTTTTCCCAGTCCGGATGAGCCTAATTGTTTGGCAAAAGCGATTGGCGATCAATATCGGCAACTGTACATATCCGAAACGGAAAAATACGCGCACATGACTTATTTCATCAATGGCGGCTATGCCGAGCCGATTAACGGCGAGGTTAGAGAATTGATTAAGTCGCATAAAAAATATTCCTATGCCGACGAACCGCAAATGAACGGCAAGGAAGTCATAGAGCGCATACTGGGTCACCTCGACAATGACGATTATAATTTCGTGGCGGTAAATTTCCCCAATGCCGACATGGTCGGGCACACGGGCAATGTCGAGGCCGCCAAAAAAGCGGTTTCATATCTTGACGACGATGTCAAAAAATTGGTGGACGCTTTTCTCAAAAAAGACGGGTTGATAATGATCACCGCCGACCACGGCAACGCCGAGAAAATGATTGATCCTGAAACCGGGGAGGTGTTCACCGAACACACCACCAGTCCGGTGCCCTTGATCGTGATCAGCCGAGACGAGAAAAAAATTAAATTAAAGAAAGGCCGATTAGCCGATGTCGCGCCCACTTTGCTGAAATTGATGGGAGTTAAGAAGCCGAAGGAAATGACCGGCAAAACATTATTTTAATCTTTATGTCCGAGCGACCAAAACCATTGGTATTGGCAATTCTGGACGGCTGGGGCGTTGCTCCGGACGATGAAGGCAACGCCATTACCCGCGCCAAGACGCCCAATTTTGACAAGTTCGTCGCCGAGTACCCGGCGATGTCATTGCACGCTTCCGGCAATGAAGTCGGGTTGACATTCGGGGAAATGGGCAATTCCGAAGTCGGGCATTTGAATATCGGCGCGGGGCGAGTGTATTATCAGACATTGCCGCGAATCACGAAGAGTATCAGCGAGGGAACATTCTTTGAAAATAAAGCTTTTTTGGCCGCCGCCGCACATGTCGCCAAGAACAATT
>JBBTQT010000133.1:0-6067 GCA_038065575.1 Patescibacteria group bacterium | reverse complement strand
GAGCGGCAGACCGGATTCGAACCGGCGACCTTCTCCTTGGCAAGGAGACGTTCTAGCCAACTGAACTACTACCGCGTAAAACTCGTTGCGGGAGCCGGATTTGAACCGGCGACCTTCGGGTTATGAGCCCGACGAGCTACCTGGCTGCTCTATCCCGCGATCCGGACGAAATTTGACGCCCTGCGCAGGGTGTCCGTATTGTACCTTTTTTTCCGGAATAAGGCAATTTTGCCGGATTTATTCCTTTTCAAAAGTAAGAATAGTGTACTTTACGGGGGCAAAAAAGTCAATAGGATTTTGAAAAATCTGATTCTTTGTCCACGGTATTGCAGAGCTGGCCGCAGGCGGCCGCGATGTCTCCGCCTTGGGAATAGCGGACGGTGCATACGAAACCGGCTTTGATTAGATAATCGTGCCAAAAACCGATTTTGTCCGATGTTGATCCTTCCAGAATAATACCTTTTTTTACGCTGAAATCCGAGGTGTTGTAGGGAATCAAATTGATCCTTACGCGGGGGAATTTGGCGGCGATTTTTTGGAGCGCCAACAAATGTTTTTCATCGTCGTTAATTCCTTTGAGCATCAGATATTCCAAACCGATAAAATGCGTGCGACTGGGGATGAATTTGTGGTATTGATTGGCCCATTCCGGCAGATATTTCAAAAAACCTTTTTGGTGGGAAGGCATGATTCGCGCTCGGGTTTCCTCTATGGCGCTATGGAGCGAGACCGCCCAGCGCACCTGGGGGAAATCCTTATCTTTGAGAATTTTATCCATCGCGACCGGTACGCCGCAAGTGGAAACCGTGATTTTGGTCGGCCCGATTTCAGTATTCCTCAAAATAATCAGCAAAGCTTCTTTCAGATTGGCGTAATTCAAGAGCGGTTCGCCTTGCCCCATGACCACGATATTGGAAATTCGGTTTTGGGAATATCGTTGCCAGAAGCGAAACTGATCAACGATTTCGTCCACCGTCAAATTTCTCCCGAAACCGGTAAGGCCGGTGGCGCAAAATACGCAGGCCATCGGGCAACCGACTTGAGAGGATACGCAAATGGTGTAGCGATCGCCACCGTCATTTACCGGTTTGGCGTTTTCGCGACCCATCAGAACAGTTTCAATCAGACCGCCGTCGGCCAGTTGCAGGAGAGCTTTTTCGGTGTTATCAATTTTGCTTTTCTCCAAGGTGTGTAATTTGACCGCAAGCCAGGGGATTTCCTGTAATTGTTCGCGCAACGCCAAGGATAGGGTGGTAATTTGCGAATAACCGTCAATGGTCGCGTCAAATTTGGCCTTTTCAATTTGTTTTAGGCGATATTGCGGTTGGCCGGCAAGAATTGTTTCCAAAGTATTCGGCATAATGCCGGCTATCATAGCATAAATTGGCAAATTGTAAAGACTGATGGAATTGGAGGCGGAGAGGCCTAGTTTGTTTTTTTTCGGATTTGTCTGTATCATACATTACACCATAATAATCATATTTTTTATTAATTTTATCGCCATATGAAATACGCCCGAAGTTTTATTTCAATTGTTTTTATCGCGACGGCGCTGGCTTTTGTATCTACGGCGAATGTGAATGCCGAAACGGAAGGCGCGGCGGCGGCGGACAGCGGCGCGGTGACGGTTGAATCCGCGTCGGCCACGGTGGTAGCGCCGGCGGGCATAGTCTCTGCGGAAGCGCAAAAAGACGACGCGGTGACAGCGGCCGATTTGGGAGCGGTGGAGGCCGGGGTGTTGCCGGACAGTCCGTGGTATAGTTTCAAACGGTTGGGGCGCGGGATTCGGCGCGCTTTTATTTTTGACAGCGCGAAAAAAATTCAGCAGGAAATTAAGGATGGCAATCAGGAATTGGTTGATTTAAGCCGTCTCATGGCGAAAAAGGGAAATGAAGCCTCGGACGCGGTCTTGCGCGGATTTGAACGCGTGGAAAAACGGTTTGACAGTATCGCGGAGCGGGCGGCCGGTATGGCGGGTAAAGATGAATTGGCTCGCCGCGCGGTGTTGGAAAAAATGCTGGATTCGGAAATGAAACGCCAGAAAGTTTTTGAGGGAATGGAAAATAATCAGGCGCAAGATGAGCAGGTATTGGAGAGGGCGCGGCAAGTGCGGGAGCGCGGGTTGGAGCGGGTCGGTGGCATGATGCAAAAAGTGGAAGTTGATCCGGCTATGTTTGATCGAGTGATGCAAAATCAGGCCGGCAGTCAATTTAAGGATTTGCGCAATTTGGAAGTTTTGAAGCGTCTGGAAGAGAAATTGCCCGCCGAGGCCAGGGAAGCCATCCAGCAAGCGGAGGAAAACGCTTTCAAACGATTGCAAGCGCAGGTAACCAATTTTCAAGATGACGGATCAAAAGAACGGTTCAACGAATACCTCAAGGATTTTGGCGGGGATAGAGTAATTCGTTTTGAGTTGTTGAATACATTGGAAGAGAAAGTAACCGGCGCGGAATTACCACCCGCCATCCGCGAAAATATCAAAGAGGCTCGGGATTTGTCCGCGGTGGAGTTCCAGGCTCGGTTTGAAGAAATGTCGGAACGAGCCAAGAATCCGGCGCGAATGGAGTATCTGAAGAAAATGAAAGAGAAAATTGTCGTTGAACCGCAAGAAGCGGGCGGCGGGTCGGCTCCGATTGGTTTTGACCCGGGACCGGTAGGATTTGACCCGGGACCGGTAGGAAAAGAAAGCGCCGGGCAGGGAAATCCGGCGGGCGCGGACGGCGCGCAGAAAAAATTGGAACAGCGTGGTTTGATACCGATCCCGAGTGGTAAACCTGTTAGTGACCTGGAACGAACGGGATTGATTCCTATCCCAAGCGGTAAACCGGTGAACGATTTGGAGCGGCGCGGATTGATCCCGATACCATCTGGAAAGCCGACAAGTGATCTGGAGAGAACCGGTTTGATACCATTGCCTTCCGGCAAACCGACCGATGGACTGGAACAACGAGGTTTGATTCCAATCCCAGGCGGGGACACCGGTCCCGGGACTGATCAGGCTCCAAAGCCGCCAAGTCCAATTTCAGACGCGGTCAATCCAAGGGAAGGCGGATCGGATTTAGAACAACGCGGTTTGATTCCGATCCCAAGCGGAGATACCGGTCCCGGCGGGAATTCCGGACCGAGTCCGGCTCCAACTCCGGCACCGCGGATCGTTCGCTGATTATCATAGCGCTCGGATTGCCAAAATAAAACAAAAACATCCCGACTTAATCGGGATGTTTTTTGAATTATATCGCGCTATTCCGTCACTTTGAGTGTTCCCCAGTGTCCGGCTTGGCGGTGTCCGGGCAGATTGCAGTAGTAGACGAATTCGCCGGTTTTGTCGGCGGTAAATTCAATCACCACTTCCTGATTAAGCGGTGTCTGCGCTTTTATACCAAATTCATCAATGTTGAAGTCGTGCATTCCCTTGGTGTTCGTCACTTTAAGACGCACTTTTTCGCCTTTTTTTACAGTAAGCTCTTTAACGCTATATTGTGGCATCGGCTTATCATCGACAAATTCCACGAAGGATTGCATGGTAAATTCCCGTATGGAGGCACTCACGGCCACAATCGGGGTCGGGATGGCGGTGTCTGTTTCCACGGTGACAGTGGCGGCCACGGTCGGCTGATCAGGATTCGTCGGTTCGGTCGTTGAAGTGGTCTCGGTCGCGGGTTCAGGGGTCGGAGTGACTGCCGTTGGGGTCGGTTCGGCGGTTTTGGCGGGGGCGATGGTCGGTTCGGCGGCATCCGGCTTCATTTTTACGGCAACGACGACGGCCACCGCGAGAACTACGATCGCGCCGAGGGCGACGAAAAGATTTTTATTCATATTGAGCATTGTTAAGAAAAAAGTTTTTGATTGGTTATAAGGAAACCACCCTCGACCATTGATAGGTATCATTGTAAATGATGCGCTTCACAATGTAAAGTAGGTTGGATTATTTTGGGTTGATCGGTTCAAGTGGTATATCCAGGCAAATCAGAGTCGGTTTTTTTATTTTTATTTCTTGACCGCGATACCCGAGAACATTTTTGGCAGGGAAGCCGTAGCCATCGGCCGCGACTGTGATGGCGTAAACGCCCGCGTCGAGCAGAGTTTCATATCGCCCGTTTTGTCCGGTAACCTTACTTTCAATTATTTTATTTTTGCTTTTCTCTATGATCCTGATTGTGGCCAGTGGCACTGGTTGGCGGGTCTGACTGTTGTAGACGATGCCGGGGAGAGAGATGAGTGAAATTTGGATGACAAAGCCGGCAATGGCCAGCCCGTATGAGATAAATATAATAAAATCAGCCGCCGAGCCACCAATGAATGGGTTCAATGTTTTTAGAATGAGGAGGGCGGAAATGACTACGCTTACCCCCGTACAAGTGGTCGTCACATAATTCAGGACAAAATCTTTTTTGTTTCCTTTCAGGTGATTGAATAAAAACAGTAAAATGCCCGTTACCGCGATAATCGCGGCCGCGAAAAAAGCCAAGTCTGTCCAGTAGGACAGGACGCTGAAATAATTTTTCAGTTTTTCAGACAGATGAACGAAAGGCAGATGATAGGAATGGATAACCGTGAGGCTGACCGCGACCGAAGCGATGCCGAAAATCGTTCGGCGGACGGCGCGCGGATCATAGATCATCATCAGTTGGAATATCAGATAGCCGGCGATGCCGAAGTAGATGGCTTCGTGATTCAGAAAATCAAGCAACGAATAAGAGAGTGATACTCCGAGCCGATTTTGTATTTGTTCCGATAACGCCAAGAATAAAGTAAGCGTTCCGAATAACAAAAAAAATGAACCCAAAATTACCAGATGGCGGTTTATCCCGCGTCGGCGGATGGTCGCGACGATGATGACGACAATCAGAAATTGAATAATACCTTCCGCGATCAGTCCGCTGTTTCCAGGCATATTGGGAGCTTGCTATGATATGGTATTTAGTTCGAGCGATATGTCTTGGCCGACAAGAGTTGGTTTGGCGATAATTATTTTCTCACTTTCGTAAGTGGTGTAACCGGCCGCCAGGACATTCAGGAGATATTCGCCCGGCTCCATCAAAAGGCCATAACGGCCATCGGTTTTGGTGCGACGGCTTTCCAATAATTTTCCGTTACCGAATTTGATCACGCGCACGAGGGCGTTTGGCAACGGTTTTTTTGTTTTAGAATCAAAGACGATGCCCGGAGACATGGAAAGCGAGGTTTGATACCAAGTGCCGATGATAACGAGTAGCAGTGAAATAAAAGATAGCGTGTCCACGAATAAATTCGGCCCCATCGTGTCTAGGGCTTTGCGAATGGTGAGAGCCGCCAAAAGCAGCACCAAACCGATGCCGGTGGTGGCGGCGTAGTTGAGCGCGCCTTTTTCGTGGCGTAGTTGCCTGGCAAGCAGTAAGAAAATGCCGGAAATGAAAATTAGAGAAATCACAAAAAAACCGAACATTGTCCAGCTGGAAATGGTCGCGAACAAGGCCTGGACTCCGGACGACTTCAAAGAAAGAGCGTGGAAGACGACCATCAAAGTGGCGATGGACAGGCCGGAAATTAAGACAGTCTTCATCAGCCTTGAACCTTTGAGAAATCCGAATTGCGCGCCGCAGTATCTGGCCATACCGAAGAAAATGGAAGTGTGGCAGACGATGGAGGAATAAGCAACGAAGGCGGCCAGTCCGGGGATAACGGAGAAAACTTTGGGCAGAAATGGTCCTAGACTGAAAATGCCGACGGAAATAAAAAACCAAGCGAGAGCGAGGATAATACGATTTTTTCCTCGCCGCATGACATTGATGAATAAAGCGATGGCGATGATTATTTGGATGATGCCTTCAATCAGGAGGGTGTAGGGTTGTTGGTCCATAGCAAAGCAATTTAGTGGATTAGAAGCGTGCCTGTATTATATACCGGTTTTTTGAGATGGGCAATGGCGAATTGAACGACAGATGGGATGTCACTTTCCAAAATCGCCTTTTTGGTTTCGATGCTGATTCTTTACAAGCAGTAATTTTTTTGTTAGTCTTTTTGTAGCTACACCCCCAAGGGGCAAAACGACAAGGAGGATTCATGGCCGATGGTAATGAGAAGAAGG
>JBBTQT010000132.1:0-4410 GCA_038065575.1 Patescibacteria group bacterium | reverse complement strand
GGATTTACAATGTTTCCGGCTTTGACGCAGTTGAAATTCGTTTGAAGAACGGAAAAATCCACCGGATCGGAACCGATGAACCGGAAAAACTTGAGGTTGCAATCAAGCAGGCGATAAGTTAAGCGATAATGCTCGAAAGTCAAAGAGGAGAGGGCACGCCAATGAAATCGTTGACGCTCGCAAGAGCGCGTGGTATTCTTGCTTGACAATAAAATAAAAACACTTTTTTAGATGAGCCAAGAAATAGAAATAAACGCTGAATTCAAAAACGCTCTTGATCTGATGGAGAATACCCGTTCTCATTTTTTCATTACCGGACGCGCCGGCACCGGAAAATCCACGCTTTTGCAGTACTTCCGCGAACATACCGCGAAAAAAATCGCTGTGTTGGCGCCGACCGGAGTGGCGGCTCTGAATGTCAACGGCGAAACCGTTCATTCTTTTTTCGGCTTTATGCCGGAAACGACATTGGATTCGGTGAAAAAACTCAAAGACGGCGACGGACGCGGACGGCTTTACAAAGAGTTGGACGCCATCATTATTGACGAGGTATCAATGGTGCGCGCCGATCTCTTGGACTGCGCCGACAAATTTTTAAGATTGAACGGCAAAAAAACGGGTGAACCATTCGGTGGCATCCAAATGATTTTCATCGGCGACCTCTATCAGCTGCCTCCGGTCGTAACCAACGACCAGAGAGCGATGTTCAAGGATTATTACGAAAGCCCGTATTTTTTTTCCGCCAATGTTTTCAAAAATCAACAAACGAATTTGTTGAACGATGATAAATTTTCTTTTCAAATTCTGGAACTGGAAAAAATCTATCGTCAGAAAGATGAAAAATTCATCAATATCCTGAATTGCGTGCGCAATAACCGCGCCGACAACGGTCATTTGAAGGAGTTAAACAAGCGAGTAGACAAATTGTTCAAGCCCAAGCTTGATGATTTTTGGATTTGCCTCACCTCCACCAACGATCAGGCCTCAAAAATCAACAAAGATCGGTTGAAACTGGTCAAAGGAAAGAGCCGAACATACCAAGCGAATTTATCCGGTGAAACGCGGGATCAAACTTTTCCGACCGACCGCGAACTCACCATCAAGAAAGGCGCGCAGATAATGATGGTAAATAACAGCTCGGGAGGATTATGGGTCAATGGATCAATCGGCCAGATTGAAGGGATTGAGCCCGATCCGGATTCGGGAATTGATCTCGTGATGGTGCGCTTGCTCGATGGCACTGTCGTGCCGGTGTCGCCTTACCGCTGGGACGTGCTCCGCTGGACCTACGATTTTAACCGCAAAAATATCCAATCCGAATCGGTCGGTTCCTTCATCCAATATCCTTTTCGTCTGGCCTGGGCCATTACCATCCACAAAAGCCAGGGGAAAACTTTTGATCAGGTGGTGATTGATGTCGGACCGAGGACTTTCGCCTCCGGCCAGATGTATGTGGCGCTTTCCCGCTGTCGCAGTCTGGAAGGGTTGGTGCTGAAGCAGGAAATCGGCCAAAGCCATATTCTCACCGATTGGCGAGTATCCAAATTCTTAACCGGTTTCCGTTACGCGCAATCGGAAAGTCAAATGCCGATCGCCGAAAAAATAAAAATAATAGAATCGGCCATTGATTGCTGTCAAAAACTGGAAATCACTTATCTGAAAGCCGATGACACCAAATCCAAACGCGTCATCATTCCGAACCAAGTGGGAGAAATGGAATATATGGGAAAAAATTATATCGGGGTGGAGGCGATGTGCCTGGAACGGAATCAAACGCGGGTGTTCAGAGTAGACCGGATTCTCGCCATGCGCGAAACAAACTAACGCGCGCCCCATTTCAAATTTCCGGCAAAAATGCTATACTTTGGCGGATTTATGACTTATGTCCAAAGAAAAACTGATTATCATTTTTACCGTTCTCATTGATGTAATCGGCCTCGGCATCATTATTCCGGTAATGCCGGCTTATGTGGAGTCGTTCAATGTCTCGGCCTTGACCGTCACCATGCTATTTTCAACCTTCGCCTTGTTTACTTTTTTAAGTTCGCCGGTTCTGGGCGCCTGGTCGGACAAAATCGGTCGGCGTCCAATCCTGCTCATCAGTATTTTGAGCACCTCCATCGGTTGGTTGGTATTCGCGAGCGCTCACAATTTGGTTTTTTTATTTTTGGGTAGAATCATTGATGGGCTGGCCGCCGGTAATTTTTCCACCGCCCAGAGTTCAATTGCCGACCTCGCCAAGGATCAAAAAGAACGCACCAGCAGTCTCGGCGCGATCGGCGCGGTTTTCGGTGTTGGCTTCCTGATTGGTCCGCTTCTTGGTGGCATTTTGAGTAAAATCTCCGATTCCTTTCCGTTCTGGTTTGTCGGGGCATTAGCGCTTGTGAACTTCATCCTAGCCTACTTTTTTCTTCCGGAAACAAACAAAAATTTGGACAGGGAAAGAAAAATTCACTGGAATCCGTTGAAACCGCTCCGCGCGGCGATTTCTGACCGAAAATTAGGAAAACTTTACTTGATTTGGTTTATCTTCAACTTTATCGCCGTCACCTCCAATTCCATTTTTGCTCTATATTTGATTGGCGTATTTAATTATGGCGCCTTTGAAACCGGACTAATTTTTAGCGGTGTCGGGCTGATCATGGCCTTTAATCAAGGGTACGCCCTGAAAAATTTTTGGCTGAAAAGGTTCACGGAAAAAAAACTGATTGTCGGCGCATTAATTATCTTCGCCGCTGGTTTTTTCTTGATGGCAATACCGAAGATTGGTTTTTTCATTATCGGAAACATCATCACCGCCTTTGGCCAATCAATTTTGCGCGTCGCCATCACGAGCGAAGTAGTGGGTGAGGCCGAGACGAAAGCGAGAGGACAAGCCATGGGAGTACTGATGGCGATTATGTCCGTGGCGGCCATTGTCGCTCCTTTACTCGCCGGAATACTTTTTGAATTTAAACATTTCTTGCCTTTCATTTTCTCCGCTTTATTAAGCCTTACGGCCTTCAGCATTGTTGCCGGCCGAAAGTTTACAAAAATAGACAAAATAATTTTCCCCGTCTAAAATATCCGATATGGATTTGATTGATCGGCTGATCAACCTGCCCGTCGCTTTCCTCAATCATTGGGGTTATTGGATTGTCTTTTTGGCCGCCATGCTTGAGGCGATACCGTTCGTGGGCGCGATCGTGCCCGGACATACCATTATCGTGGCCGGTGGTCTATTGGCTCAACAAGGAATTTTGGCATTAAGCGATGTGCTGATTTTGGCCGCCCTTGGCGCGATTGTCGGCGACCTCGGCGGTTATTTAATCGGTCGGAAATACGGTTACCAATCGCTGGCTCGTTTCGGACGATATTTCGGACGACATTTTTATTTTAAGCCGGAACAACTGGAAAAAGCCAAACGGCTGGTTCAGGAAAACCCCGGAAAAACACTGGTGATCGGCCGCTTCAGCCCGGTGACGAGAGCGCTGGCGCCATTCGCCGCCGGAAGCTCCGATGTCAAATTTTCAACTTTCATTTTTTTCAACATCCTCGGCTCCTCAATCTGGGCGGCGGCATCGGTAATGATCGGTTATATTTTCGGCGCCGGTTACGATGCCATCTCCAAAATCATCGGCCGATTCATCTTTATTGGAATTTTCTTGATTATTCTGGCGATCTTGGGATACAGATTCATCAACAAAAAGGAGTATATTTTTGAAAAATACCATCTTCATACCTTTGCCATCAGTCTATCTTTCCTGTTTATTTTTTCCCGCATGCTGGACGCGGTCAATGATAATGACTGGCTTACCGGACTTGATGTCCTTGTCCATAATTACATTCAGAGCTGGTGGCCTCTCCACCCCGCCTTTACGGGCCGGATGATTGATTTGAGTTATCTGACCAGGCCGGCGATTTTGATTGCCATTTCATTTTTTCTACTGTTGTTTCTACTTTATAAAAAACGCTGGTATCATTCAATATTGCTCGGCCTAAGTCTGAGTGGCGGATTCGTTCTTGTTTCTCTGATCAAGATTATTACCGAACGGTTGCGGCCGGCGACCAGTCTAATCGCGAGCAGTGGTTTCAGTTTTCCAAGCGCTCACGCCACCCTGACCACCATCATCTGCCTGCTCATTATTTACTCCTTTCGCGACCAAATTGAATACCGAAGCCGACGCTGGCTTTTAGCCATAATTAATATTATAATTATCCTGACAGTGGCCTTCAATCGGGTTTATTTGGGTGCGCACTGGTTAAGCGATGTGCTGGGCGGAATTTCACTGGGAGTAGTGCTGGTGACAATGTTCATCCTCCTGATCCGACTGATTATTTATACATTTGAGTCCGGCATCGTCGCCAAAATCAAAGGAATCATCCTAAAATCGGCTAAACGCTACTAGTATGCCAAATAACACATCCTGG
>JBBTQT010000131.1:0-4735 GCA_038065575.1 Patescibacteria group bacterium | reverse complement strand
CCGCGCCGTCCCCACAAAATTCCTTGGCGTCAACCGTCAACACTTTTTTGCAGTCGCCGGCACAATAATTACAGGACTGACCATATCCTGGCACGCATTTCACGCCATTTTGCGCTCCCAGATCACAAACCTCGTTCTTGATCGGATCTTCCGGATAAGTATCCACCGCGCCACTGCCACAACCCTTAACCTTGGCGACCGGAGCCGCGACATCAATTTTACACTCTGCACTACAACCATCATTGTTCGCGGTGTTTCCATCGTCACACTGCTCCGTCGCTCCTTTGATGCCGTTGCCACATAATTCCGACAATACTACGCAGGAATGAGAAATCGTCAACATTCCTTCCGTGTCCGAAGCCGGCAAACATTCAAGGCCGTTATCTCCCAACGCAGTTATCAAATTTTTAACACCATAATAAACAACATCGGGCGCGCCATACCGATATAATTTAAGCCCTTTTGCGAACGCCTGGTAGGTCTCTTCTTTCAAGCAGTCGGCACTGACACCACACTGTACCGGCGACAAAAGATTCGGCACACCCGGATCGGCAATAGAAAACAGCAATTCCCCATCCCTCATACATACATTCTGCTTGGCGAACACATCCAGAACCTCGCCACCGTCCATTTTTACTTGAGCGCAGTCCGCGTCGGTCAAACATTTATTAACTTCATTTCCGAGGGCGCAAAACTTGTTTTCCTCGCAGATGTTCGTGCAATCGTCGTTGGCATTGGCATTGGCGTCATCGCACTCCTCCCCACCGTTCTTCAAGCCATCGCCACAATAAGTCCCAACCCCTTTACAATCCCAGGCGCAGGAATTTTCTTTTTTCAGACCATAATATTTGTAAGCGGGCACAGTATTCCACGGCGCCGCCGACCAATCGCAAAATTCTTTGCTGGGTGTGGACGGATCTTTCTTGCCGTCGCCGCAATAAGAATCAAACAATCCGGTGCAACTGTCATTACAATGACCGTAACCGCCGTTCAGAGCGCCATCATCGCAAACTTCGCCCGCTTCCACAATGCCGTTGTTACAGACATTTTTGCTTTTGCAAATTCCATAATCCCACTGGCAGGATGATAAGCAAGTTTTCTGGGCGAAGTCGTTGCCGGAGCACTGTTGATCTTCCAATCCGGGAACAGCGTTTTGGCAAAATTGAGGTTTATAGGTAGCGAGTGTCGTAGCATCCATTGTATTACAAACCAAATTCGCTTCATTCGCGGCAATGAAATCAGCCACGTTGAATAATTCCGAGCCGGGCGGAGAATATGATTTGGTAAACATTTCGGTGGTCAGTCTAACATCAGCGCCGAAGGTGACGGCTGTTTTACAATCTTCATCGGCGGCGCAAGCAAAAAATTGATTCTTGACCGGTGTCGCGTCCTTGTCACCAATTCCAATAACCACCTTACTGCCAACGCCGCAAACCGACGCGCTCGGTGAAACGATAAACGGTTCTTCCATGTAATAACCGCATTCGCTATCTTCGGAACAGGCCTTATTCGGCGCGAATTGACAAGTTCCGGCAATCGTCGGCGTATCGCCGATTTTACTGTAGCCGATTTGCCCGACCGGATCGCACTGCTCATTAGGTCCCACAATACCATTGCCGCAAGTTTCATCAAACGGACTGATTGAGATCCCGACGCACCACGGCGCGAGGCTGAAAGTATTCTCCGTGATGGCATCTTTCGCGATATCATCCTCCAAATTGAAAAATTCCAAAGGCGCATGAAGGATGTAATTCTTATTGGCCGGCACAAATTCATACTCGTAAACGCTCTTGAAAGCCGGACAACTGAAAATAGAATCCGCGGCTTTCCAGCAGGTTTGCTGATCATCGGCGTCGCATTTGGTCCAACGATTGATCGGATCCATCGGCAATCCGCCCACCAGCCCACCGAGCACTCCCCAGGACGGCCACTTGGAGACCGTATAGCCGGGAATATACGATCCGCCTTTCAAATCGCCTTTGAAACTGGGCAGATTTTTGTTGTTATCCAAATAAGCGGAAATTTTCGTTTGCGCCGTTTCTATCGCCGGCAAACGCGCCAACAGATCTCTAAAAAATTTCGTCTTTACATTGGAACAGACGCCGTTCGTGCCGACGAGCGGCGCGCCGAGTTCATTCCGGCAATCAAAATCATTGGTACACTTATTATTAACGGTGATATTGTCGGAATTTTGGCGAACCGTATTTATAGTCGTAAGGGTATCTTCTATCAAACATTGATTGTGATCAGTGAGATTGATATTGAATTTCAATGACTTCATTATCTGCTCCACGACCGCAATAGTCTCATCCTGAGCGGATGGATTGACGCTGAAAAGATAGATATTTTTGTAGATCGCTCCTTTTCCGGCCGGAGCCGCGACAAAGTTCAGGCCGTTCACATAGAAGTTGTGCCCGTCAGAAAGCGCCTCATAACCGGCAATCGTGGTCTTTTGCATGCCGGCCAAATCAAAGCCATGGCCGGTGTACCAGTCGTCAATGGATTTATTATCCGCATTGTAAAAAATCTGCAACCCGATCGCGTCCTCGTTGACATCGTTGAAGAACACCAGTCGCTTGATCGTATCCCCTGAAAGTATTTCCGGAGTGGCAAACTGAAATGATGATGCTTGACAAGAATTTTTCCAGGTTTGACCAAACTGTTCAAAATCCTTCTGACATATCACCCCGTCAACTTCCGCTCCATTTACATAGCACTCCTCCGGACCACCACAAGTGGTAACGACATTATTATATGGAGCCTCTTTTGCGCTATCCCAACAGACGCCACCATCAACATTTAGTTGGAATACCCCAAAGGCCGGAGATTTCAATAATGTAGGATCGCAATCAGCATCCAATTTGCAAATTTTGTTTTCCAAAGCACATTTCTTGACGATATCATCCTCCTTCGGCAAGAAATACAACGGATCTTGAAGATAGGGCAAATCGTCAGTCACGGTCATGGAAGATCCGCCATCGGCGCAGTAACTCCAACTGAAATTATATTTATTGTCTTGATATGGGATCCAGGAACCATCGGACTTAAATCCGGGCCAAGGGTTGGCGCAAAACATCGCCGTGAGATCAAAGAGAGCGTTGAATGATTTTCCCAAATGGTTATCTCCCTCCGTAGAAATATCTTTAATCACTTCGGCCTGAACAACGCCGGTCAAACTGCCCTCCACATTCTTGGCGCCAATTGTCGCCGTTGTTTTGTTGGCGGGCGTGCCAGCCAAAGGAATATCAAAAATGGGATTGATCGGTCCCCAATGCCACGCCCAATCATAGGCCGGAGTCGGCACGATTTGCTGACCCTGAATGCTCTCAGTGCGCGCGAAAAATGAACTGGTGGCAAATGGATGATTGAAGAGATACCCGGAGGGCTCCACTTTGACGCTCTTCAATTTACAGATATCCTTGCCGGTCTGAAAGAACCAAACATCGTTTTGAGTCTTGGTATAATCCGGCGATTTGATCCCGACTCCGTTTTGGTCGGTGATGCCCGCCGCGCCACCCTTCAATACCACGGCGTAGGCATCTTCCTTTTCCAAGGTATTATTCAAATATATTCCGATTGTGCTGGAAGAATTCGTTCCGGCGAGAGCGATCTCCACATCGGTCGTGAACGATATTTCACCGGCGCACCAGACCGAAATCAATTTTCCATTACTTACATCACGCACATCTTTGGCCGCGATTTTTGACGCGTTGGCCGCTGACCCAAAAATACCGGCAAAAAAGTTTTTGATATTGTTCCACAATTTTTGTAGCCAGCCTAGCTCTTGACCCGCAACCGTGGTATCGCCGAGCATCTCGTTAATGACGGCGGTCAAATCCTTACCCGGTAGACAGACATGCGTTTCGTCGGTATAACCATGCGCGAGCTGTATATTTCCGGCTACGGAATTAATTTTTATGGCTGTGGGAATCTCAACGGAAATGTAAGTATTTCGACAGACTCCGGGCTGACCGAAGAAGCCGGCTCCATCCACCGGGTATTCCGCTGAACGCTTGGAGCGGGGCAAACAACAAGAATTTTTGCCAACGCCAAGGGCATTATCATAATTGCCAACGCTGTTTTCCGGACAATCATTATAGACCGGATGATTTTGACCGTCCGCGGTGACAATAATCGGCTGATCAAATTCACGGTATCCGCATTGCAAACTGTATTCCGATGATCCCTTCACCGTCGCATTGTTAAATTGCTCGGACCAAATTGTCGTGGTCTGAGTGGATTCGGTCGTCACTTTCGCGCCACGCGCGGTGATTATTTGCACCGGATTACTGCCAGACACGCTGTCGGCTTTCTTATCTTTATTCTCACAGGCGCCGAATTCGCCCGTACCAGTTAGTCCATCACCACAAAGCGAACCGTTTCCGTATAGCGGCGACGCACCGGCCAAAGTACAGTCACTATTACAGCCTTCCGTCCCCTTCTCGCATTGTTTGAGAAGAGGAAAATCACAGACATCCTTAAGAAGACAGCTGACATCGCAAAGGTTGGCGGTCGCGCCGAGACTACCCACCTCACATTCTTCATTGTTTTCAACAACACCATTACCGCAAACACTTACCGCGCCGACGCATTGCGTTGAATTTTTCTGGATTGGGTCGACGCTAACCGCACACCAATTGGCAGAGGTAATTGTTCCTTTGTTCAAACATTTATCATTACAACCCGGATCGCCCGCTTCACAGGCTTCACCCTTTCCCACCACGCCGTCCCCGCA
>JBBTQT010000130.1:0-1988 GCA_038065575.1 Patescibacteria group bacterium | reverse complement strand
GGCGGGGGAGGCGGAGGGGGCGAAATCGGCTGTGAAGTGCACGAAAAATTATAATTATAGACAAGGTTAGGATCATTATAGAATTGAATGTCCTGGTTTGGAATATTATAACTACAAATACCTGGCTGCTGATTGATCGGCCCAAGAAGCACTTCCAAATTGGATCCTAGCATCAATTTAAGAAAATCGGAATGCCCGATACCATCCTTCGGTTGTAAATTTTTTTCCAAAATTTCAAATGCTCCCTTTACAAGGTATGTCTTATCAAGAACAAATGTATAATCCACCTTGATATCGGCGCAGGTTCCTCCCGTCGTTATTTGCTCATTTACTACGCAGGGTTTTTCCGCAGGATTGCCTAAATAATTCGCCGTCAATGAGCAATAGCACTCACCTTCCGCCACCACCTCCGTCGGAGAAAAAGACGAAAACGCCAAAATCGCGCCGGCCATTGCGTAAAAAAATACTCCACGCTTCCAAGACATATTTACATCGTTTGCCGCACGATAGCCGCGGCGTTTTGGATTAAATTGGCGTCTCTTTTGTTCTTATCCTCGCCTTCGGCGTAGGGTTTCAGGAAATTCGTGATCAAATCTTTGATAGCGGCGTTCGCGACATCAATGTTCTGTCCATTATACCAGTTTTTGGCGATTAACGCTTGGGTGGCGAATGGCGCCAAGAGCGGATTGTCTTTTTGTTCCTTGATATGCGCGCGGAATGGCGAGGGGCGACGGGTGGCTTCGGAGTAGGATTGAACATTTTCTGGGCTACTGATAAACCGAATGAAATCCCAGGCTTCGTTTTGATGTTTGGATTTTTTCGGCACGGATTGAATCCAGTAGTTCGCCACATTCACCGGAGCGGACGGATTTAATTGCGGCACCGAGATAATTTCCAAGTTCATTTCCGGCGCCTGCGACTTGATTCTGGCGAGGTCATAGGCGAAACCGAAATAAAACACCACTTTTCCTCGTGTAAAAGAATCAAGGGCATTGCCCATTTCCTCGGTCCAGGTGTAAGCCTCCTTATTGGGACGGGCGAAATCAGTATAAAAACGCAAGGCTTGAAGAGTGGGGTGATTGGCAACGGTTTCCGGTTTCAATCCGGCGTCAAAAGCCACTGATTTACCGCTCACGATTTCCATGCCATTTTGCATCATGAGGAGAGTAAGAATATCCGTGGCATTGTCTATATTATTGCCGGCGCCAAGCGCCGTGCCGGCCTGAAGAATCTTGCCGTTCTTGTCAAATTTGGTAGAGGCTTTGACCGCTTGAAGAAATTCATCCCAAGTCCCGGGCGCTTCCGGCACATTGGCTTTGTCCAGCAGGTCTTTGTTGTAATAAACCGCGAGAGTATCAAAAGATTGAGGCAGACCGTAGACCTGTCCGCCAATAATCGCATCGTTATAGACCGACACAACATAATCTTTCTTGATTGAAGCGGCCGTTGGCAGATTGTTGGTGTCTAGAACTATTGAAGTATCTTTGGTGAGATTGTCGGCCGTAACAAACCGCGACATTTTTACCGAGGCGGGCGCGACCGACAGACGATTGACATAATGATTCAGCCAGCGGGTGTGCATTGACACCACATCCGGCGCCACATCATCGGCGAGAGCGTTGATAAGCAAATTCTCAAATTCATCATAGCGCACCTGGCGGATATTTACCTTGACATGGGGATAAATTTTGTTATATTTGGCCGCCAATTTGTTCAATTCCGCCGTATCTTCGTAGACTGTCCAGAAATTGAGAGACACCGGCTTCAGGGTGGATTGCTGATCCTTGGATAAGCCTTTGCAACCGAAACCGGCCGTTGCCAATAGCGTAACCAGTAGAATAGAAAGACTAAAGTGCTTCAACGGAGGTCGCATAGTCGCGGTTTTAATCACCCGGCTTCGCTTCGCTACGCCGGGCAGGCGAATTAAAAATTACAGAGTACGTCATTGCGAGGAGCAACGAGCGAAGCGAGGGCGGACGAAGCAATCC
>JBBTQT010000129.1:0-5704 GCA_038065575.1 Patescibacteria group bacterium | reverse complement strand
GGTCGCAATGACGTATTTGCCACGAGCCTGCTCGGCGTAGCGTAGCGAAGCCGAGTAATTTTTAATTCGTAATTCAAAATACCACGGCCTCTTTTTTCAGATCGCCGATAATCGCCACGCGCATTTGGTTGAAATCAAAAACTTTTTCGGCCAATCGCTTCACTCCGTCGGCGGTCACTTTATCAATTTCTCGCAACCGTTCTTCCGGCGAATGAATTTTGTCCATAAATAACGCCTGATGGCCGTACCAGTCGGCCTGATGGTTGGAATTTTCAAGCGCGAGCGACAGACCGCCGCGGATATGGGTTTTGGCGTCTGCCAATTCGCGTTGGCTGATTCCTTTATCAATCACCTTTTCAATTTCTTTTTTGATAACGGCGATGGCGCGGTTCAAATTTTTGGCGTCAAGACCGGCGCGCACATAAACATAGCCGGTATCGCGGAAACTATCAGCGCCGCTTTTGATCATATAAGCGAGGCCGCGCCGTTCCCGCACTTGGATAAACAAACGCGAACTCATGGAGCCACCGAGGATAGTGTCCAGCACGGCCAAAGTCGCATTCCTTTTGTCGGTATGATTGAATCCGGGGAATCCGAGCATCAATTGCGCCTGATCGGTTTTCTTTTCATCCACCAAAAGACGATCTTGCTGTGAAGAAGAACCGAAGACGGCCGGTTTGAAAACCTTGCTGGCCTTGAACCGGCTTTTTTCCTGTCCGAAATAACGCGCCAACAAATCCTTCACTTTTTCATTGATACTGCCCGCGACTACGACCGTCATATTGCTCGGATCATAATGCCGATCGCGATAACGCAGAACTTCGTCTCGATTATAGGCCAAAACATGACGCGGCGTACCGCCAATGTCCCAGCCCAAGGGACAGCCGGCAAACATCAATTCTTCAAACAGGTTGCCGATATTCATGAGCGGATTGTCCCGATACATTTTCAGCTCCTCCACCACCACGGTTTTTTCCAGTTCCATTTCTTTGGCGTCAAAAAGCGAGTTGTAAAGCATGTCCGACAAAATATCCAGCACGGTTTCGGCATAACCGGCATCGGCTTTGACATAATATCCGGTCATCTCCTTATTTGTGAAAGCGTTGTATTCCGCCCCCAGTCGGTCTATTTCTCTCGTCAGCGCCAAAGTGTTCGGCCGTTTTTTGGTGCCCTTGAACATCAGATGCTCAATGAAATGCGACGAGCCGTTCATTTTCTCGGATTCAAAACGAGAACCGACTGGAAACAACACCAGACCGGTCAAGGATTTGGTATTATCGATGGGGACGAGATAGATGTTGGCTTTGTTCGACAGTTGGTAGTGCTCGTACATAGGGAATAATTTTCAATTTCTAAACAAAATACTTTGTCATCCCGAGCGAAGCCGAGGGATCCCCTGCTCAGTATCACAGTGCGATGGGATTCCTCCACTTCGCTTCGCTCCGGTCGGAATGACAATAATTTAAGACAATGAAACAATTAAGCCATTTAACAATGTAACAATTTCTTCTTCAAATAATCCGTTAATTCGGCGATGGCAATTCTCTCCTGCGCCATCGTATCCCGATCCCGCACGGTCACTTTTTTGTCTTCCAACGATTCAAAATCCACGGTTACGCAATATGGCGTGCCGATTTCATCCTGGCGGCGGTAACGCTTGCCGATGCTTTGCGTTTCGTCGTATTCCACCGACCAAATTTTGCGTAAATCATCGGCTATTCCCGCGGCCACGGAACTTAACTCCGGTTTTTTGGATAATGGTAAAATCGCGATTTTAATCGGCGCGAGATAATGCGGAAATTTCAGCACTATTCTTTTTTCGGTTTCGCCTTTCTCGGCCGTCGGCGCGTCTTCCTCACGGTAGGCTTCCAGAAGAGACACGAGGAGCATCCGATCAATTCCGAATGTCGGTTCAATCACATGCGGAATGAATTTTTCGCCACTAATCGGATCGGTATAACGCAAATCTTCGCCACTGGTTTTCTCATGCCGAGACAAATCATGATCAGTGCGATAAGCAATGCCGTGCAATTCCTTGACACCAAAAGGAAATTTATATTCAATGTCCACCGTGCGCTTGCTGTAAAAAGCGCGTTCGCTATCCGGAATTTCATGCCACACCAAGTTATCCAGGTTGATTCGCATAATATCGCGCCACCACCGTTTTATTTCCGCGAGCCAGGATTCAAAAACTTCCTCCCAATTTTTGGGGTCAATGAAATATTCAAATTCCCCGATTTCAAATTCGCGGGTGCGGAAAATAAAATTGCCGGGAGTGATTTCATTGCGGAAATTTTTGCCGACTTGAGCGATGCCGAAAGGCAATTTTCGCCGCGTCGTCTGCAAGATATTTTTGAAATTGACAAACATGCCGGCGGCGGTTTCGGGACGAAGATACGCCACCGAGGCGTTGTCGTCGGTCGGACCGATAAAAGTTTTGAACATCAAGTTGAACTGCTTCGGCGCGGTCAATTGACCGGCGCAATCCGGACAAGGAATTTCCGTGATGGCGAAGGGCTTCTCGGAATCGTACCCGGGTTCCAAACTGCGCGCTTCGAGAAGATGGTCCTCCCGAAAGCGATGATGACAGCTTTTACATTCCACGAGCGGATCGCTGAAATTTTGAATGTGCCCGGACGCTTCCCAGACTTTCGGATTCATGATAATGGCCGTGTCCATCGGCACCATGTCAGCTCGTTCTTGCACGAAAAATTTCCACCATTCGGCTTTGATATTTTGTTTCAGCAGATGCCCGAGCGGGCCGTAATCCCAACTATTGGCAAAACCGCCGTAAATTTCCGAACCGGGAAAAATAAAGCCGCGCCGCTTGGCGAGAGAAATGATGTTTTCCATTAAGTCGGACATATCGCGAATTGGTTATTATTGACTGATCTCGGACGCTCGTTCCAGTCCAGTATACCAGCAAAATTTGAATAAAAAAAGACCTATCGCCTAGGTCTTGGGGTCCCAAACGGGACGGTTCCACCCAAGTTTGCCGATTTAATCGGCACGCTTTTTTAGGTTTGTGCCGGCTCCGAGGTTGCCTGGACCTCATCGTTGCCGGATATATTTATCCTACCAGATAAGCTTAAAAAAGTCAAAATCAACCACTATACAAACATTGCCAGGTTTATCAATTTCTCACTCATTACTTTTGGAAGGATAGTGGGTTTATCCGCTCCGGGAGTACGCAAATTTTTCATTTCCGCCGCCATTCCATCGCGCAGCTTGGATAAATGGCCGGCCGCGGTCGCGAAAGCCTTCAAAAAATAACGGAATTGAGGATCAATCGAACCTTTGCCCTCCTCCAAAATGGAATAAAAAATCTTTTTTATCTTTTCTCCCGAATCGGGAATATCGCCGGTTAACTCTTTGACACGGTTGCCATCCCAGGCGAGCCCGGTATATTTATTCACCATGCTCGCGATAATGTCAAACTTCGGCGGATCGACGAATAAGGCGGTCATGAAATCTCGGAACGATTCGGCGGCGTTAAAATCAGCCGGCGCGGTCTCATGAACATAGTCGGGCATCGGTCCGGTCTTGGAAAACCCGACACTGCCGAGATCGATAAAAAATGCCTGCTGATTATAAATTTCTCCTCTCGAAATTTGCGGAGTAAAATCAATGAAAAAATTCCCAGAATGAAGGTCGGCGTGAAATATTCCCCCCTGATTAACCTGCCGCAAAAATTCGATAGCGAGTTCCGCCTGCAATTTATCAATATTCAACCGCGTTATTTTATTTTCTATTTCCAAGACTCGGAAATTTCCATAAAGTTGGCTGATTTTCCCTTGAAACACTTTGGCGGTGGCCGCGTCGCCGGTCAGCAAAGCGGATTGATAAGCCTGAATTTCTTTCAAGGAAAGTCCTTTGACTTTTTCTTCCACCATAAGACCAATGTCTTCTTTTTGTTCCGGCCCCGGATAAAATACTTCGCTTACATTGAGAGGCGCGCTAACCGATAATGGCGCGGATTCGCGCGTATCGCCGAAATCCAGGTCTATTCGCGCCGAGCGTTCGCGCAAAGATTTACCCATGGCAATCTGATTTTCCGCCTCATGAACGAACGATAACTCTTCGCTGATCACTCTTTCCACTTCCGTTAATAAGAACGCTGGCGCCGGATAGCCCTCTCTCTCCAACACCGCGAAAACATGTTTCGCGACTAAAAGATCATCCTTGTAATTTTTGTCAATGCTCGGCCGCTTGGCTTTGATCGCCACTTCTTTATCATTTTCTTCCAATCGGCCATCTTGCACTTGCTTGATTGAGGCGCTGCCGAGCGCTTCGCCAATCACTTTTACTTTTGACTCGTCTCCTCTCACCCAGCCGGCTGATTCCAAATAAGTCAAAATACCGCGCTTGGAAAATTGCGGGGTTTTGTCTTTGAGTTGCATCAAGTCTTGACGGATGGAGTCGGGCAATAATCCCGGCTGTTCAGAAAGTATTTGACCGATTTTAATGCCGACCACGCCAATCTGCTCGAGCATCACTCTGATCAATTCACCGACCCTGAGTTCTCTTCCTTCTTGCTCAACTTGACCCATCGCTTCCAAGATGTTTGTCAAAAGTTCGGTCCGGCGGCCGGCATTGGGCTGACCCACGAGCATTTCTCGGAAAATTATCTGTACCATTTTTTTGCCTCGGACATTTTCCGGCGCGTCGTCCGGCAATTCCGGATTAATTTTGTTGTTTCCGAAGGCAGTCTCAAAAAGATTGTCAGCGATATACCCGGTTCTGGATTCGGAGGAATGAGCCGACGGCCAAGGTTTATCCATTGAGGAAGTGGATGACGCCCCTTCCAACGCGCCATTTTTACCCAAACACAAATCATACATTATATTTCTTCTTTCCACCGGCGACAGTCCCCAAAATACCCGCTTGCGATCTTCCAAGGAAATATGGGTTTTTTCCGCGGATAAGGTTTCCGCGAGCGGCATTTGCCCGCCGCCAAACCAAATCAAATACTGCGTCCGTTCGGCGGCATTAAGCATGCCCAAAAAGCCACGCGTCTTTTCAAAACCGGTATACTGCGCCCGAAGCGCCTCTGATTCTTTTTCCTTCGGCCAGCGAATCTGTTCGTTATACTTCAAAAATTCCACTTTTCTGATCTGTTCCGGGGTATAAGCCAAATCCATATTGATTGATTCCAAAATCTCATCTCGTTCAAACGACGCTTCCGGATACATTGTGATAATCCGGTCAAGATATTCATCAAAAACCCGCGTATCCGTCCGGCGATGCTCGCGCAATTCCGGCCAGCGAACAATTTTTTCCAGCTGCATGAATGCTCGCCTGACGGCGTTTTGTTGATCCGGACTGATTTGTTCGGTGATTACCGCTTCCAATTTCCGCAAAATCAATTCCGCTTTATCTCTCGGTAAAATTTGTACCGCTTTGTCTAAATTTTTCACTTCAAACAAAGTATAAGTTTTCAAAAATGATATTTCGGGATAAAGTGGAAATTGCGACAACACTTGGCTCAAATCAATGTTTCTTTCTTCCAATGAAACTCCGGCCGAAGCCATCTGCTCCGGGGTCAACGCGACCCGGAGAATATTCCAAGTTTCCACCTCGGCCTGATTTTTCACATACAAATCCCGCAAAGGATGGCGCTCGGGAAATATTTTTTCAACTCTAGCGAATAGCGCGGCCACGGCTTCGGGCGTCCGCGCCGATCGCAAGGCCTCCGCGTGCCAAT
>JBBTQT010000128.1:0-14492 GCA_038065575.1 Patescibacteria group bacterium | reverse complement strand
GTATCGGAAATATAGTACAGTCGTTGCGAGCCATCAGACAAAACCGGATAAATAATCGGGCTTTTCAAGGTATAAGTTTTTTGTAAGTTCCAAGCACTCCCGGCTTTTTGATAAAGCTTCAAAATATTTGTTTTCTGGAAGGCGAGAAAAAACCGCGAACCGGCGGGGTCCGCTGTTATGGCTACCGGCGCGGCCGCGTCCAAGATTTCAGCAATGTTCAAAATCGCGTTTTCATATGTTACCTCAAACACTTTTCCCTGCTCGGTCGTGACCAGAATATGATCACGCGCGGAATTTATTTTTAGTGCCACCGGGTCAAAATAAGTGGAACCTGAAATATTCGCTTCGGCAATCATTAGACCTTGACCATCAATCGCCGTCAGTTTATGAGTACCGGCGCTGTCGCGTGTGATCGCGACGATAGTTTTTGTACCGTCGCCCGTCAAATTTACCACCATCGGCGAGGAAACAAAAACTTGATCCGTCAAAAAAACCGGAAATCCGGAAAGCAGTTTCCCTTGCGCCGAATACAAATTCAGCCCGCCATCTCTCGTCACAACCGCTCGTTCGGGAGCGACTGAATCCGCGCGGATATCGCCAAACGCCGGACGAAAATTCGTCTCGCGCGCGAAAACAAGCGAGGGAGCAAAGACGAAAACGGCAAGAAGAATAAACAAGGAAAATTTCATATAATCTCTTGATCAAACCAGAAGTCATCGCGAGAAGTATCAAAACGCCATCCGATGGGTAAACAAAGATATTTCACAAGGTCAGGACGATGTTCAAAGATATGTTTCATATGTTCGGTTCGCAAAGTAGAAACATCTCCGTTGTACCGATCGCTTGTGATAATCCATCCGGACATATGCGCCTCCATCTTATAACGAACCCCTTGCACAAGATCACCTTCAAAAACGCCTTCCGAAACGGCCACTAGCGTTTCGTCAGATGGCATCTGGCAAGCGACATTCAATTTCTTACACAGTTCATGCATATTTATCTGTCTTTTCAAGCTCTTAATAAAACGTTCGGCATTTTTTCGTACCCAAGATTTCTGATGGGTCAAAAGCGGTGTGACAAAAGGAATCAGATCCGGATCCTTAAAATATTTTAAGCCTTCCAACGCATGACCTTCTAACCCCTCCACCTGAAGATATTTTTTCAAAACGGGAATGGCTTTAGGATCACGTGTTTTTCCAAGAGCCCAAAGCAGTGTTTCTTTTGCGGCTTTTTCAGGTGACTGAAGTCCTTCCGGCATATTGTCGGGAAGTTGATCCACCTTAATGTTCGACTCAAGGAGTTCAATAAGCTGACCGACGATTGTCTGATCTCCAATCAACCAAAGAGCATTTCCGATTGTCCACATCAAACTTTCATTGCTTGATTTTTTGTATTCATCCAACAAAACTGGCACAGCTTGATAGTTCCCTTTGACACTGCTTGCACGAATCAACACGTCTTTTTCAAATGTCTCCTCAACGAGCGGGATATACTTGAGCAAAATGGGAAGAGCATCTTTATAGGGTTTCGCACGCTCAACAAAATAGGACGGATCATCAACCTCATATCCGACCGCTTTCAATTCCAAAAGCATGCTCTGTGAAAGTTTTTTAGTTTTTCGAGAAGAACTCATAAAAATCTATTTATAATCCCGAGATGAGATCGGAATAATAACATATCCTGAATTCTTTGGACACGGTTCTTTTCCTTTGATTATTCTTTTCTATATTTTGGATAGCAATATTCATAATTTTCTTTTATCCAGTCAAGTTCTAAATGAAAACCGCATTACGCAAAATCTTCACGCTTATGCGAATAATGTCTGCGATTTTGGAAAGAGAGATTATGGCCATACTGCAAACCAAGTTTTAGAATTGGTGACAAATCACCATCAAGAATATTTGTTGATTCCACAAAAGAAAGTTTTTTTAATCGGGCCAGTTTCTTCAATGGCTTTATTGAATCAATATCACCACAGTTATCAAGTTGAAGACTTTCCAGGTGAATTAAATTTCCCACTTCCCAGATTGAGGAGATTTGACGGCATGCTCCTATTGCAAGCTCTTTCAAATGTACGCAGCGTTCAAGTCCAGAAAGAGATGACAGTTTTCCAAGAACATAAAGCCCCAAATGCTCCAGTCGCTTCAATAATCCAAGTGATTCAATATTGACAATCGAAGACGATACGATCGACAGGTCTTCCAGATTTTCGAGCTCAGCAAGTTTCACCGCATCAGGAAAAGGATAACCATGAATAAATAATTTTTTTATTGTTTTACATTGAAAGAGGGACTGGGATTTCGACCTCCAGTAAAATGTACAACTTTCGAGTTCTGGAAATTGAGAAAAATCAATGGGTGTAGAGCAATATGTGCTGATCTCCAGAAATTTAAGTTTGTGGAGTTGATGAATGGGCAAAATATCACCGATATTAAAATCCAATATGGTAAAACCAATCAAATCCGGAAACCGAGATAGAAAGGACAGATCTTTTATCGTTCCACCCACCTCGGAATTTACAATAAGCTCGCGGATAGAATTTTTCCGCGCATATTCTGCGACGCCATCATCCCATTTGCCAGTGAGAACGATACACTCGCCATATTGACCATGATCAACCCTAAATGATTTTGGAGAGAAAATCATAATTATTTATTATCCATTATCTTGCCAACACCAGTACCGACCTGGAGCGCTTTTATTAAATTATTGGATTGAACCGAACCAGTGATCAAATTACCAAGACTTTGTCCTTCCAGCAGATATTGACGTGCTTTCCCTATGGAGTTAATCTTATTCTCCAGTTTTGAAATACCTCCCAGCGATTTTATCATAAGCTGTTCAGCAATACTCTGTTTTATCACGCCACCGAGAACTTCAAAAGTCTCAACAGTAGATATATCCTTTTTCAATAAAAGACCTGACCGCAGATGTTCACCAATTCTCCTTGGAATATCACATGCGCGCCCACAATAAGTTTTTCTGGTTTTGGAAACAAAAGTGTATATGCCTTCCGTGGCTTTGCCAGCCTCCGGGAGTTTTGAAAGAGTTTGTAATCCTTTCGTCGCTCCAGCTCCTCCTCCAAAAATATCTATTACATCATACGCTACATGTGCAATGGAATTTCCGGTTGACCCTTCTTTAGTCAATGAATCAATTGCCTCATGCGCTGGATTATAAGTGTAGTCAACAGACGGCGCGACATCGTCCTCATCCTCCCAGAGAGAATCCCACATATTTTTCCCTCCTGTTGCGACTTGACTACCACCAGCCACAACATTATTAGCTCCCATACCAGCCAAGCCAACACCAGCACCTCCTACTACGACAGCAGGAACCGTTGCACCTCCAATAGTAGCAACTTCACCAGCAACAGCGCCACCAACCATAGCTCCTCCGACAACAGCTTCTACTCCGCCAAAAACAGTCGTAACTGCTCCAAAAAATAAATCTTTAATTCCACCCCCCAATTTCCCCCACGCAACATTCCCCGTCGGATCCGTAAACTTCAGCGGATTGTTTTTCACATACGCATAGCGGTTCCGACTCAAACTGTCGCCGGCGCGACCGAGAAATGAATCGCGAGAGATAAATCGTCCGAGGCGAGGGTTGTAGTACCGGGCGTTATAGTAATAAAGTTCGGACTCCGGATCATACTGCTGACCGGTAAACAAATAATCCGTTTGGTATGACCCATTCATACCCATAACCGAGCCAAACACATCATATTCGTATTCCTGCGCCACCGCTCCGGCCTGGTCGGTCAACAAAACCGTGGAACCGAGAATATCCGAATGAACGAAAGTGACCACCCCGGCCGAATCAATCTCCGCGATTTGTTCCAGTCCGGACACGAGCGTCTTCGCAACGGCGCCGGTACTATTCATTTCATCAAGCACTCTCAAACCGTCATTCAGATAATAAGTGGACGCGCCGCCGCTGGTTTTTTTTACGCGATTTCCGTCCGCGTCATAGGCAAACGATAAATCAACGACCGGCGTCGCCGAAAGATATGATGGCTGAAAGGTATTTTCATAAGAAATTTTAGAAAGTCGTCCCTGACTGTCCCAATTATATTTTTTCACGCGCGCCGAGCGCCCCAATCTAGTGTCGCTTTCTTGCGTCAGAGCGCCGTTGCCATCATAGGTGAAATCAGTTTTGGAAAGGCCATTTACAGTAAGGGTGCTGAGCTGGTCGGAGGCGCTAGCGTATGAATAAATCGTCTCCGCTGTCGGTAATAGAGACTTGGTTCGATTACCAAAAGCGTCATATTCAAATGACATATTTTGGATTGCCGCCCCATCAGTATATTGCACCCCTGAAAGCTGGTTCAAGGAATCGTAGGTATAATCCACGACTCGCGCGCCATTTTCCACCAGTTTAACGCGATTGCTCTCGCCGTCGTAGGAGTAATCTTGCTTGAAAAGCGAAGTCCCGGCCGCATTCGTAATTTCTAGAATGGCAATGCGGTGCAAATCATCATAGGAGTAGTTTGTCTTCACGCCATTACCATAAGTCAATAGCGTCGGCCGTCCCAAAGTGGAGTAATCATAGGTGGCAAGAGTCAAATCCCCCTTTTTGACACTCCGCAACAGTCCCCGGTTATCATAAGCGTAATCAATGGTAATGCCCGCGGCATCGCGCAAACTCGCCAACCGACCGTCACCGTGATAAGCGCGGGTAATTGTCAAAGTTTTTCCAAGTTCAGTCAAAGTTTTACTCTCGGTCAAAAGACGGTTTAGAGAATCGTAGGAATAAGTGGTATTCCCGACCAAATCAGTCAAGGCAATGACACTGTCCCATTGATCGTACCCGTACAGAATCGCTCCCTCCGCCACCGTCTTTTTATTCAAGCGATTGAGCGCGTCGTATTCAAACGCAACAATCTGGCCGTTGCCATCAGTAGTTTGCGTTACATTATTTTCTTTATCATAAATCGCCGATTCGGTGGAACCGCCGGGGTTCACGGTTTTTGTCAGGCGATTGCGCGTATCGTATTCAAATGAAGTAGATTTGGCATTGGCCGAAGAATCCTTTTGGGTAATGCTCAAACGATTGCCATTATTATCATAAGCGTAGATCGTTTCCGTATTTTGAGAGTTTGTTTCCTTTACGAGGCGCCCGAGCCAATCGTACTCAAAAGAGGCGGTGATACCGAGTTTGTTTGTTTCACCGGTTTTGTTGCCAAGAGCGTTATAAATGAATGAGCGACTTTTGCCGACCGCGTCCGTCACTTTTTTCAGCAAATTCTGGTCATTGTACTCGTACAAGGTCTTTTTACCGTCCGGGTAGGTAAGGCTGATTTTGTTTCCTGCCTTGTCATAGGTGTGCAAAGTCGCGTTGCCGGCCGGATCAGTTTCCACAGTCAGCCGATTCCAGCCATCATAAGTATAAACTGTCTTCCGACCCTCTTCATCAGTTTTGGAAACCACATTGCCGACTTTGTCATAGTCCGTTTTCGTCGTTGCGCCAAGAGAATCTGTCTCAATGGTTTTGCGACCCAGAGAATCGTACTGCGTCCGCGCGACGCGCGTGGCATTGCCACCGTTACTGTCCTGCCGATCAATCGTCTTAACCGAATTTCCGTCCGCGTCGTAAAAATACAGACTAACTTTATCCGTGGCATTGGTGGATTTTAACAAACGATTTTTGCCATCATAAACGGACGAATTTGACTTACCACCGGCGTTACGCAAACTGCCATCGTCCTGCGCGCGCGGATTCAATTCACCGATTTTGTTGCCGGTTTTGTCATAAAAATAGGTAGTGACACCGCTCAAAGAATCGGTCTTTTTCGTGAGCCGTCCGGCCAAATCATATTCAAAAGAGGTGGCATTGCCATTGCCGTCCACTTTGGAAACAATTCGGGACAAGCCATCATAAACTTGGGACTCCCCGACATAGTTCGTAGAATCCAAATAACGGCGAACTTCAATCGGTTTGCGGCGCGTATTGTAAAAATAAGCGGTTTTTCGGCCGGCACTATCGGTTTCACTCAAAGGATTTCCCGCCGGATCATAGGCATAGGTAAAAATGTTGAACGGAGTCTGTTTTTCCGCCAAACGATTGGCTTTATCATACTGATATTTGATTGTCCGCCCGAGCGGGTCGGTCTCAATCAGTAAATTACCGACCAAATCATAAGTCTTTTGAATGGTTATACTTTCCCCATTGTCGGCACGAGTCACTGAAATCAAACTGGCCGGAATATTTTTATCATACACCGAAGTGGTAACCCGCCCGAGCTCATCGGTCTCCGAAATCAAATTATCTTCCAAATCGTACGAATAAATCTTCACTCCACTTTGCGGGTTTGTTTCCTTCCGTTTGTTTCCGCGCGTATCATACTCATAAGAAAAGATATTACCGCGCGGCGTCGTGAGTTCTATGACATTGCCATAAACATCATATTTAAATTTTTTCAAAATAACCTGATCCAATCCGTCCGCGCCACTTACCGTCGTTTTTTCCTCCGCCCGATAATTTCCATTGACATCATACGCGTAGGTTGTTAATTGATTATTTTTATCCGTGAAAGTAAGCGCGTTTCCGAATGAATCATAAGTAAAAATTTCTTTGCTTCCAAGCGGATCAATAATTTCCAGAATGTTTCCATTGGCCGGATCAATGGTAAAGCCGGTGGTTTTGGTGATTCCACCGGATACAATTTGCTCTTGAACCAGACGATTGAATCCATCTTCGTAGCCATAAGAAATTTCCGTATGAAGACCCCCTGCATCAGGCAATATTTGCCGAGTTTTTCTCCGTTTGGCGTCGTATTGATATTCGGTCACCGCTCCATTTTGATCAGTATAGGCCGTCAGGGAGCCATTCCCATCGTAGGACCATCTTTCTACATTCCCCTCGCCATCGCGTTCGTAGATTTTCAATTCATCGGCGTTAAAACAAGATCGCAGAGAATATGTCTCGGTCGCGTCGCGGTAATTTTCCACCAGCGCGCAGTGGGTACTGCCGGACACCGCCGGATCAGCACCTTCATGCGTTAGTTTGTAGATGAGGCGCGGGCTACCCACCGGGTCGCGATCCGGATTAAATTCGGATTGTTCAATCACGCGTCCTTCCGAATCGTATTTATTATGCAATACCGTTCCGCGCGGGTCAGTATAGGTAAGCATTCGGCCGTTGCCGTCGTAGGTAAAATAGCGATCAATAAAATCAGTGGCGCCGGCGTATGAACGGTTGCCTTTGACATGAATAAGATAACCATTGCCATCATACTCATAATCCACGACGCGCGGCGCCGTCGGATTCGCCAAATCTCGAAGTTGCGCGACCTTGTCCCACCGCAAATCATCCTCGGACGACCCATAAATCAGTTGAATGCTTCGGCCGGAGGCGTCGGATACAGTCGTAAGGAGGGGTAGATCACGCGCGATTGAATAAGAAAAAAGAGTGGCGTTTCCATTGGTGTCAATGATTTTCTCCAACAGTCCGAGATTATTGGTCAAAACTTCGGAAAAAACATACTTCACGCCGGAAAGAGTTTTGTAGACAAAAAATCCGTTCTCCTTGTAAAACGAGTCATATTCACCGGGCGCCGGCCGAAAAATCTGACCGCCATCATCGGTTTCAAAGAGTGCCACCAACGCGCCACCATTGTAGACTTGCACATCTTTTGTGGTCGGATCCTGATAGTAAAATTGATTATATGAGAAATTCCAGCCTCTCCCGAACCGATTGGCGCGATCCTGAGTTTTACTGTTGTAGGTACGGGTAAAATCAATCGGAAAACCGCGTCCCGGCAAGGAAAAATCGGTTTGGGTGAATTCAAACGAGCCGGTGCGGACATTGACCGGATCGGCGGCGTAATTATTCTGTTTGACATCAGTCGCCTTGGACAGATAGGAATAGGCCTTAATGTCATACAAAGGTTTGGTATCCGCGGCCACCAGACTGGTGCCGACAAACTTTTCTTCCACATCCACGAATTTATCTTGATCATAATCGGGCAAAGGAGTACCACCACCGCCGCCTCCCCCGCCACCACCACTGCTTGTTCCGCAATAACTGTACCGATCCACCACCACCGTATTTGATGAATAACCGGTATTATTACTGTTATTGCTTTCCGGAACATTATCATTTCCATCAAGCGTCAAGCGAATATCATAAGTCCCGGTCAAAGGGAAGGAACAACTGTCAGGGATCAAGCCGGTCAGAGTGACAACATTACTATTTCCGGCGCCGACAGAAAGCGTATTTGGCGATAGATTAGTCAGACTGTAATAATCACCGGTATTGGTATTGCGGATTTCCAAAGAATAAGAAAAATTTCCAGAGTCGGTATTGCCGGTATTATGAATAATGCCCTGCGCCGACAAATTCTGCCCGCTTTTCATGGCAGAATTATTCACGATACTCAAATTATCCGCCGTCAGGTCAATCGCGCTGGCCGGCAAGACATTAATTTCAAGAAAATAACGGTTGTCGCCCTCATCGCTTTCAGCAATATATTCAGTTCCGTCAATCCAATAATAGAAAAAATACTTTCCAGGCGGCGTGCTCGCCGGTATAGTATAGGCCATAGTTTCATTCGCGGTTCCGTCTTTGGAGAGCGCGGAAAAATAGTCATCATCAATCAAATATGAATTGGAATAATTATAATAATCCTGACTGAAATAATAATTAACATAGGTCCCAACCTTGGCAGCGACATCGCCGATATTCTTGATCGTTAATTGCGCTGATAGTTGCTCACCGGCTTTTAAGACGCTCGGACTAATATAATCATCATATTTCGACAAATTGGGCAGGAGCGGATCGGTCACGGTAAGCGCGATTTTCCAGCGATTATTTGTTTCATCGCTCTCCGTCACTACTTCCCCGGCGTCAATCCAGTAAGAAAGATAATATGCCCCGGGGGTGAGATCGGCTGGGATAGTATAGGTAAATGTCAAAGTTTGGGAATCTTCAACCGCGATCCCATTGAATGACCGCGATCCGATTTTATAGGTATCGGTATAGCCTGAACTATCTTTCTTGAGATAATAGTTGGTTGTAAAACTTCCGGACGCGCCGGTACCGATATTTTTCACGGAAAGAACATGATTGAAGGTTTCCCCGGGCGCGAAAGTCGTGGTGTTTTCCTCAATAAAGCCGGAATTTTTAGTCAGATCCGGAGTGCCAGCGCTTACGATATCCAGATAAGGACCAGTGGTTCCGCTCGCGCTCGCGGCGTCAAAAACAAGTAGACGATCCTCCCAGCCCGAAGGGGGTGTCGAACCGCTCGCCCAGGCCGGATCCTGATCAAGCAAAAAACCGTAATTGGAAGTGCCTGATTGCCATTTCTTGACGCTCGCCGTCACATTCAGATATTTCCAAACAGCCGTCGGTGTGTTAGACAGGGAAACCACCGGATTTTCCGTTGTCGCGCTACCGCGGAAACTTCCATAATCATAGCCTGTCGGATTGGAATCGTTCCAAGAGGCGGTAATCCGCTTGGCAGTAGCATCGATTTTTGTGGCCGTACCATTCCCGGTATTGCGATAATACAGATTGAGGGTGGCGCTACTCACGGGGCCGTCAATCTTACTAAAATCAAGATTAAACTTGATCACCGGATGGCGGGTGTAATTGTGACCGGCGGAAAGCCATCTCCCCAAAAATAAATCATTATTATTGTAAGTCGTTTGCGCGCTGCCGTTATCCGAGCGCACATAAAAATCCACTACGGCGCAAGCGATGTTGCTGACTTTGCTTTCGTCACACTCGCTATAAGTCGGATCAATCGTAACCGGATAAACCAATTCCGGATCGTTCAAATAATCCGCGTCAACCCTCGTTCCGATAAGCAAACGGTTTTTTTTGTAATCCACTTTCAAAATTTGCGACAAACCTTCGCCGTGCGAATCAATCCCGTTTGAATCGGCATGCGCCGAATCATAAACGATGGGCGGAGTCGCGGAGAAACGCAATCCGCCCGGCGATCGCACAGAGAGAGTGCTGGCGGTAATTTCCCTTTCTCCGTCCGGAACGATGTCAACACCAATCATTACTTTTGACCCTGGGGAAAATGTCCATTCCTCCCAAAAAATCAACCGATCGCCGGCGACCAACCCCGGATTTTCCCGAATAACAATGTCTTTCTGTCTAAAACTCCCCGAATCGCGGAAACGAATATCCACATTCGGATAAATATCCTGATATTCACTTACAGTTTTATACCCGTCGGCAAATTGACGAAATTCGCGACTCTTTGGCAGAACCGCGCCACGCCCGTTTTTCATTTCCATTGAAGCGCTTTCCACGGTAACGGAAGAATCCACGGGAGATCGAAAAGAATACCCATCGGTCTTTTTAAGACGAGTTGCCCCGGTTTCATGAAATAAATTCCACCCGGGAGGACGAACCTTGAATCCGTCGTCGATTTTTTGGAGAAGGCGATGCGACTGATAAACGCGAAAAATCTTTTTCCCACCGGGCAGATCCGCCCGATCCATAATGGAATCAATTACGCGGAATAACGATTCGTCAACCGGTTGCTCGGGTGTACGGTCAATCTCCGAATTGAAATTTTCATTGAATGAATCAGCGCTGTCTGAAATTTCTGAAATTGTAGAGTTAATCACCGGGACACTCTGAGACTGATAAGTGGCTCTATCAGAAAGACTTGTCGACCCGGAGAATGTCTCGGCACGCGAAAAAGAAGAAGGAATAACGACAAAAGCCAAGAAGAGAAGGATCAATGGAATTTTATGGTTGAGATGCATAAAAGCATTGGCGATCCGTGGATATGAGGGTAGTATAGGTAGTTTCAAAAATATGTCAAATACCCTACTTCTCCCAAACCGACTCCCCGATTCCTTCTCGCCGGTTTATCCACCTCCCGAGCACAAACAAATAATCGCTCAAACGGTTGAGATATTTTTTTATATTAGGGTCGAGCGGATGCCGTTCCCCCATCTCCACCACTCGTCTTTCCGCCCGACGGCAAATGGCGCGCGTGTAGAAACCTTGCGCGGCCGCCTCGCTCCCGCCCGGAAGAATGAATTGAGTAAGTTTCGGCAAATCAGTCTCCATTTTATCTATTTCCGCTTCCAAATCCGCCACGACCACCTCTTTCAACTTTGGTACGCGGTTCAAATCGGTCTGCGTGCCGGCCAAATTAGCGCCGACCACAAAAAGGTTATTTTGAATACTCATTAATTGATTTTTGGCACTCGTCCAATCGTTTTTTTTGTCTTCCACCTTATCAAGAAACCCGGCCAACACCCCCACCGCGGCGTTCAGCTCGTCTACTTCGCCGATGGCTTCCATTTCCAGACAGTTTTTTTTCACTCTTACTCCCCCAATAAGCGAGGTTTCGCCGCCATCGCCGGTTTTGGTGTAGATTTGCATATGGATATAGAATACCGGTTTAAGCAATGTGAAAATAACAGACATCTCCATCCGCCACCACATAATCCTTCCCTTCCAGACGCAATTTGCCGGTTTCTTTGATTTTATTCCAGCCGCCGGCGTCAACAAAATCGCGCCAATTCACCACATCCGCTTTGATGTACCCTTTCACAAAATCCGTATGGATCACCCCGGCCGCTTCTGGTCCTTTCGCGCCCGAAGACACTGTCCAAGCTCTGGTTTCTGGCTCTCCGGAGGTGAAATAGGTTACCAAATTCAACAATTTGTACCCGGCCACAATAATTTTATCCAGTCCGGTCTCAGTCATTCCCAATTCCTTCAGGTATTCCCTCGCCTCCCCGGGCGACAAATCCGCCAACTCCGCTTCCAACTTGGCGCAGACGCGCACCTGCTCCGCCCCTCCATCGTTTGTAAGGCGGTCATTGCCCTCTGCCACTTCCTTCGTTTGTTCATCAACATTCAGCACGTACATCATCGGTTTCATAGTCAAAAGGAACATTTCCCCGACCATTTTTCTTTCATCCTCGTCAAATTCCAGCTGTCGTGCCGGTTTGCCGGATTCCAAATGAACGAAAACCCTCTCCAGCAAGATTATTTCCTTTTGCGAATCCTTGGCGGCCAAACCTTTGGCATTTTTTTTGACCGTATCCAATTTTTTGGCAACGGTTTGCAGATCGGCCAGCACCAGTTCCAAATTGATAATATCCGCATCCTCCTTGGGATCAACCCGATTATGCACATGAACAACATTACTATCCGCGAATTCCCGCACCACCTGGGCGATGGCATCCACCTCGCGAATATGCGCCAAAAACTTATTCCCCAACCCCTCACCTTCGGACGCGCCCTTTACCAGTCCGGCAATATCCACGAATTCAATCACAGTCGGAATGATTTTTTTGGATTTTGACACGGCCGCCAATCGCGCCAACCGCTCATCCGGCACTTCCACAATACCCACATTCGGCTCAATCGTGCAAAAGGGATAATTCTGCGCGTCCGCCTGTTTACTCCTCGTGAGCGCGTTAAATAAGGTGGATTTCCCCACATTTGGCAACCCGACGATACCGATTTTCAGAGACATAATTGTTTGTTTAACCGATTTATTAGTGCTGTCGCCGAATGTCATTTTTCTGTCATTCCCACCCCCGCCTACGCGAGGGTAAACTCCGGTGGGAATCCAGCGATAGTACAAATTAGCCAAATTCTCTGGATCCCCGCCTTCGCGGGGATGACATTTGCATTTGGGTGAAGTGTTTTATTTGACTACTTGCGAATAATGTTTTATCATTTAATCAGTAATTTATTCATTTTAACCTATAATCGTATGATTTTCAAGTTTACGGGAAAAGGACTTTTTATCGCGGCCGGCATCGTTTGCTTGCTTACCGTCTTTCTCTCCCCTTTCGCATTGGTCTTCTTCTACATGGCCGCCACCGCCCACATCGCTATTGAAAACGATAATTTGATCTACAAAATGTTATTTAAGAAAACCATCCCTTTCCGCGCCATTACCAAAATGTATGTAAAAAAGACCGAACAGCACAGCCAATATGTGGCCGGGACGCAAACCACCGTCAAACTTAACCAAATTGTGCCGTTCGTGATTGAATACGAGGGCAACAAAAAAATAAAATTCTCGTTGAATTATTTCCAGAATAACAAGGAGTTGGCGAGCCAGCTGGAACAAAAGACCGGCAAGAAGATTGAGTGGCCGGAAGAGGCGAAGTAGATTGAATCGTTCATACCAAAAAAACATCCCGACTAAGTCGGGATGTTTTTTTGATTACATAGAAATAAATACTCTGCAAAGCCATCCCTCCATTGCTAGGCTCATTGCTGATTCTACCACGCTTATTTAAGACTTGCCAGCATATGTTGATTAAAAAACAGTAGTCTATGGTGCCTGTCCCATAGATATTTTACTATTTTCATAGGTTTACATAGATTTGGACTATATTTGCATAGATTTCATTTTTATGCTATACTAAAAAAGTACTCCTTAACAGTCCCCTATATGGATGAATCAAAACTCCTGTCAATTGGCGAGGCCTCCAAAGCTTTGGGCGTATCCGTGGATACGATCCGCCGCTGGGATAGGGAAGGAAAATTTTCTTCCGTGCGCTCGGCGGGCGGACATAGGTATTTTCGTAAAGAAGATGTTGACAATTTTTTGTTTGACATTTTTGGTATAGCCAGAAAATGGGTAACTGATAAGGACGAGACGGACATTCCTTCAAATTTTTATTGCCAAACAAGCTCGGTTTTCCAAGCGCGTTTATCCAGATTTGAGAGTGAATTGGGCAATATCCCACGGTTGAAGGATTTTTTTCCGCTTATTTCTTCTCTCGCCGGAGAAATAGGCAATAATTCCTTCGATCATAATATCGGTAATTGGCCGGGTATGCCGGGTATATTTTTTGGCTATGATGTTAATCGAGGCAGAGTAGTGCTCGCAGACCGGGGACAAGGCGTGTATAAAACCTTAAAAAGAGTAAGACCTGAGTTATCAACTGACCAGGAAGCGCTGCATATCGCGTTCACCGAGATTATTTCCGGCCGCGCTCCCGAATCCAGGGGGAATGGATTGAAATTTGTGCGGAGAATCGTGACCGGTAACGCGGGGCTAAACTTTATTTTCAAGGCGGGAGATGCTACGCTTATTATTAAAGGAGGAGACGATGGACTTCTCATTCAAGAATCGGAAACGAAATATCATGGTTGTTTTGTCCAACTAACATTTTAAATTATGAAAATACATTTGAGTAAATTCGGTTCCACTCTCACTTCAAGACAACTGGGAAAGGAAGCGCTGGCCGCTTTTCAGCCTTCGTTAAGATCAGTCGGCCAGGATGAAATTGTTGAGGTGGATTTTGACGGGGTGATAACATTTTCTCCTTCTTGGGGAGATGAATTTTTAACACCACTCGCCAGAGATTACGAGGGACGAATGAAGTTATCACACACAAAAAACCCTTCCGTTTCATTATCATTGAAACTTCTGGAAGAAGTGAACGGAATACATTTTGAAATTCAGTAAACAAAAAACCTCGATTAGTAATCTGTACCCCATTTAGTAGACACGAAATAAAAACCTACCTCTGAATGGCTAA
>JBBTQT010000127.1:0-7142 GCA_038065575.1 Patescibacteria group bacterium | reverse complement strand
CCACCATTGAATTTGTGCCGAGTATTCCCTGCGGCACCAATAGTTGTGGCGGTATAATGTATTGCCTGGCGCTTGATTGCGAGCCGACCGACAAGGACTGCAAGCAACCAATGAGCGTGCTCGTCAGAACCGCGGAATTATTGGATAACGCAAACAAAAAATCTTTTTTGGCGCAACCGCTTGGTTACGGAATCATGGATATGGCCGGGAACGCCTTGGATAACGGGTCGGATAATAAATTTGATAATGTTGTCGCCGAGCCGCATAAGCCGGTGGTGGGAAAAGACGGCAATCATAAATTGATTGGCGAGCAAGAAAAAGCGCCGGATAATTATTGGTGGGATTTCACAGTGAAAAATGAGATTGATCGCACCGCTCCGAACATTGAGAGAGTGCAGCCAGGGATTGACACCGAAGGGGTGAAGGGGTTGAAGCCGGTTGTCATTGATTTCAGCAAAATGATGATGATTTCCAATTTGCCGGAAGGCGTGAAATTGGAAGAATATCCCCCCAACCAGAAGCCACCAGGGAGTGATGTTGCTTTGGATGTTATGCCGATCGCTTACCGTTCGTTCGTAGTCGGGGGGTCAGTGCCAAAATTATCCCTAAATTTGGTTCCGGGGCGTGATTTCGGTCCGAATAATATGGATCTTTATTATTTGACTGCGGTTTCGAGCGAAGTTAAGAGTGTCAATATGAACTGTTTGTATCCCGGGCGCGGGCCGGAATCAGCGAGTAAGAGTGAGGTGGATTCTCCGATTTGTTCGGTGGTGTCCACGCCGGAGGGTGAATATCAGAGCTCGGAGAACTGCATTATTCAGGGCGCGTGGGACGCCAATACCGATACCGGTTGCTCCATTGCGAATGGTGATACTGATTTTAAGAAAACAAAGGATACTAAAACTTGCCTCACGCAGATGAAGACAGAGAGCGTCAGCCCCACAAATTAATCGTTTAGTATCGCTCATATATGCCAATGGCAAAAATAAAAAAAAGGAAAATAAAATACGGATTATTAATGATCTTTTTCGGTTTTTTGTTTTTCGGAGCGAGTGTTTTTTTCGGCGCGAACGAGGTGGCGGCGCAAGATACTTTTGGTCTGCAGCCGATTGCGAGCGGAGTTAATTTGGCCGGTGGCGACATTCGGGTGACAATTACGAATATTATCAGAATCGCTTTGGGATTGCTCGGGATTATCGCGTTCGTGATCGTGCTTTATGGCGGTTTTGTTTACATGACCGCGAACGGCGAAGAAGATAAAATCGCTACCGCCAAAAAGATTTTGATTAACGGTGTAATCGGTTTGGCAATTATTCTTTCGGCTTTTGCCATTACTCAATTTATTTTCCAAAAATTATCCGAAGCCACCGGTACCGGCTATGTGGATCCGACCGACATCAACCCCGGCATTTGCGATCTTTCCAATCCGAATTATGACGCGAGCAAATGCAACCAGCTCTGCGTCGCCAATCCGCTTTTGTCCCTGTGCGAGGAACAGCATTTTTATATTAAAAGCATCACCCCAAGCACGCCGGTCGCGACTGACGCCACGAAAATGAATAATATCGTTGCCCGAGTGATTTTCAGTCGCAAATTGGCGGGGGACACTGATTTGGCGAAGAGTATTACCATCAAGAATTTGAATACCGGAGAAATAACTCCAATTATCGTACAAACTATTTCCGGCGGGGAGGGAAATGTGCTGGAAGCGAGAATGGCGAGCACCACGAAATTGATCACCAATGATTTCAACCAAGGCTATGAAATAAAGGTTAACCCGGATTTGAAAGATGATGTCAATGGAGTTTTGGAAACCAATGTCAATGGAAAAAATTATCCGTTGGTCGCGACATTCAGGGTGGATGCCTCGGCTTTTGTTGATAATGTTAAGCCAACTGTCGGTCCGGTCAATATCCTGAACAGTAATAATCAGTCCACCAACCTGCTTTATATCGGCGATACTTTCAGCGTAGCCAGTATTATCAAGGATAGAAGTGAGGTAATTTCTTATGGAGGAAATGGTCTGGCCTATGTCCAGATAGTGGATATGGCACTCCCAAAAACCAAATTGCTGTATTATTATGGCGGTCCCGGGGTTATAACCGGTTCGTCAGCGGATTATTTAATGTTATATAACGGGATCGTCAGCCAGAATATTTTTCAGCCACTACACATCTATCGGGCAGGAGTCGTTGGTTTTGATATTGATAGTAATATTTCATCAGCCAGCGCGGTGTTTACCGTGTTCGGAAAGAGTTGTAATAATAAAATCAAAGATGATGACGAAACCGGCGTTGATACCGGCGGTTCGTGTGGCTCGATCGGAAGTTGTACGGTAACTTCTCCTTGCGCTAGTGGTTATTTGTGCGTGGAAGGACAGTGCAAGGCGCAACCGATGATTAAGGAAATCGCGCCCATGAACGGCGCTTCCGGCAATTGGATTACCATTTACGGCAGTAATTTTGGAACGGCCGCCGGTAAAATTGAATTTGCTTCCAAAAACGCCAATGGCACTTATCGGCCATGGGTGTCGGCCGATGTTATCAGTTGCCAAGGCCAAGCCTCGTGGCATGATGATTGGGTGGTAGCTGAGGTGCCGGTCTCCGGTTATTTGGATTCGGCGGTGGAGATCGGTCCGGCCAAAGGATCCCTCCGGATTCCGACTAACCCCGCTTTGGATATAAGCGGTCAATTAACGCTTGAAGCCTGGGTGAAAACGGCGGATATGGGAGGCTACAAAATCATTATGTCAAAAAAAGGTTCATACTATTTGGCATTGAATAAATTGCGGCCGGCGGTGTATTTGGCTGGAACCGCGAAACCCGGTTGGCACATGATGAACACGGCGATACCGGCCAATGTTTGGACACATCTGGCGATAGCGTATGATGGTGGTAAGGTGAACTTTTTTGTCAATGGCAAAAAGCAAAGCTATGTCGGAGTGACAAGCGGAAACATCAATTCCGTGCCCGGTGAATCATTGTGGCTCGGCGATCGGATCGATTTCAGTAATACTTGGCTTAACGGTCAGATTGATGAAGCGGCCGTCTATAACTCGGTTTTGAGCGAGCAAGTACTTTTGAACCATTATAATGCCAAGGACACTAGTTCGGCTTACGAGAGCGCGGTACTGGCGGATAAACCGGTTGGTTTTTGGCGGTTGGGGGAGGCAAGCGGCACAGTGGCTCTTGACAGTGGTCTAAATAAAATCAATGGCACCTATGCCGGCGCGGTAAAACTTGGGGTTGAGTCCGTATTTGGCAGTACCCTCACGCTTTTGAAAGGTGGCAACCAAATTAAATTAACTTCCGGAGATGATCCGACTTTGTCAGATACCACCATTGACGATTTTGGTCCGAAACCGTTGCCGGAATTCGCGAGCGTTCAGGAGAAAAGTGATTACTTGTTAGTTAATGATCCGGGATTATTCATGGTGAATGACATCAAACGGCCCGGTTTGTGTAAAGTGGCGGTTTCGGAGCAGAAGACATTTCAAGTTGGTGATGTCTCTTATGTTTCAAATGTCGGAGATTTGGCTGCCCCACCCAAAACGCCGGTCGCCGCGGTCGGAACCGGTTTTGGAGCCGTTAAAAATACCAGCAACATAAAATTCAGCGTCAAAAACGCCTATGGGGCGCTATTGCCGGGACTGATCGGTGATGTTAATGGGTGGAGCGATAAAGAAATTCTCACTTCCGTTCCTTTGAATCTGGTTGGCGATACCGCTGTGTACGCCACAGTGCAAAATGAGAAGAGTAATAGCGTCAAATTCACAGTGATTTCCGATAAGGATTTCAAGGTTTTGCCGACGATCGCCGCGATTGATCCGGTGTCAACCACCAGAAATAGTTATATCACGATCAGCGGCACCGGTTTTGGCGAATATCTCGGCCGGATTTTTGTGGCTGATTCCATTCAGCATACGCAAAGCTGTGTCGGTCCGGTCGCCGGCCAGCATACTTCTTGTCAGGAATTGGCAGTTTCCTTGCCCGCGCAATGTGGCAACACTTGGTCCGATACGCAAATTATCGCGCAAGTGCCGGAAAACGCGACGATCGGTAAATTTTTCTTGATTCTGCAAAGAGGCGACGCCGCCAAACTGAAATCAAGTGGCGTGGATCAGTTTGAGATCAAGGCGGGTAATCCTCGTCCCGGAATCTGTCTTCTTGATCCGAGCCAAGGTCCGGCGCCACTGCCGTCCGACAACATCGAGGGACTTTCTTTATACGGTCAAAATTTTTCAAGCGAGCCATTGGTGTATTTTCAGGGTCAAAAAACCAAGCTTGATGATTTGAGTACTTGGCTGGTTTCGGCTGAGACTGATTTTATCATTAAGGATGATATAGCCCAGAAAAATAATAATAAGATCCAGACTAAAATACCGGTAGACTTGTCCGATGGCAGTTCCATGGTGACCGGATTTATAAAGGTGAAATCAGACAAAGAAGAAGTGAGTAATCGAGTAAAATATACGGTGGAAGATTGTCGGCAGACTGCGGGCGCGCCGGAAGGCTTGCACTGTTGCAAAGAAGGAGCGGATGCCGGACTGTGGAAGCTGAATAGTTATACCTGCGACGGCGAAACGCGCGAGGCCGGATATGTCTGGCGGTTTGCGAGCGGAGTGATCTCGGACAATCCGCGGGTGGTGGAACAATGCGACGAAGCGAAATGGAACGATACCACAGGGTCGGTTGCTTATCCTTCGCCCACGCCTTGGGATAAACGGAAAAATGGTAAAAACGCTTGTCTCAATTCTTCAATCGTCGCCCGTTTTAGTCTGCCAATGAAAGCCAGCACCCTCCTAACGGGAGACAATGTGCGCGTCTATCGTTGTGCGGATAAAGACGGCGTAATTGATTGCGCCAATAAGGTCGCGAACGAATTAAAGGACTTGAGTTTGAAAATCCAGACCGGCGTCGACACCACGCTCATCATCAGGAGTGGCAGTCAAGGAAATTTGGCGGCTAATACTTGGTATCATGTGGAATTGACTGATAAAATTTTGTCGTCCGAGTTCAAAAGTGTATTGGGGCAGCCTACCTATTTGGAGAGACCTTTGCAGAAAACCAAACCGTGCGGGATAAATCCGGACGGGGAGGAAACGGCTTATTGTTTTGATTTCAAAACCGGAACCGAGACTTGTAAATTGACCGCGGCCGGTATCAACCCGCCGAATTATTTGGCCAATTATTTGGGAACATTATTCAATCCGCAATTTCCGCCGGCCGCCGGGGCTGATCCGTTTAATATCACGAATCCGTTATATTATTTTGTTTGGGGTCGCGGTGATCAAGAATGTTCGGTTTTGGATGTTGATGGATTGGGCTGGCAATGGGACGCGGATCCGGGCGTGACGGAGTTAAATAAAAAAGCCAAAGCGTTCGCGGCGCCGTCCGACGCTCCAGGCGCGGTTTACAAAGACAGTCGCGCGACCGTGGACGCCAAGCAAAATACCTATCCGGACAGCGTTTTAGTTCGCGCCGAGACGACCGTTCAGAACAGTTTAATGACCAATATCGGCGGGATTGATTTGCTTCAATTGGCCGGGAAGGATAAGGGGTATAAGCAGGAAAATAATCAAAAGGTTAATATTGATTCCACCATCTCGGAAAATGCGATTGTCAATTTGTCATCGTCTTTCACCTTGGAAATAAAATATAAATTGGATAAATTGGTCAATTTCGTGAGTGATGTGATTTACAAGAAAGACGCTTACTCATTTCGTTATTACGCCGGCGGGGGAAAGGATTTGGGTTTGTGTTTGACTTCATCATTAATCGTCTCATCGCCAGCCACTACAATTTGCGCGCATGATCCGATTAAATCTGCGCCGGTGATTGGTGAAGTCAACCATTATATTTACACTTACGACAGCGTCACGAAAAAGATTAAATTGTACGGCGACGGAAAATTACTCGGCGAAAAAACGATTGGTGACTTTCCGCAAAATATTAATCCTTTGGTTTTGGGTGGTAATCCATTTCCCGTCGATGTGACTTATGACGCTCTTCGGATCCGACCCGATATTTTGGACGAATCCCTCATTATCTCTATTTTGAATAGCGACGCCGAGAGTACTCTCATCAGAGCCGAAAGTGATCTGACGATTGATCTTGGCGACCCGCAAGTGAGTTATTATGAACCGGATTGCATTGAATCGTGCGTAAACCCGAGCATCAAGGTCTCGTTTACCCGGCAGATGGATGAAAGCACTTACGCCGGCAATTATGAAATATACAAATGCTTTGATTCAAACTGCGTTGATTCACAAATGATGCCTGGATTGTTTGCGATTGACGGTTCTTCTTCTGATAATAATAATTTGGTTCTGACGCTGCCCGGTTCCAATGTTTTGGACACCAGCACTTATTATAAAGTGGTTCTAAACGGCAATATCACGGCGATCGGTGGCATCATTCCGGCCGTGGGCGAGGGTGAACCCACTATTATTCCCGGCAAACATTTGAAACCGTTCGTTTGGTATTTTAAGACTCAATCCAATTCCACCCCTTGTGCCGCCAATTATTTCAAATTATCGCCGATTTTAGTTAAGGCTTCAATGTTAGGCGAAAAGAGCGAAATAAACGCCACGCCTTATAGTAGTCCGAACAGTTGCAGTAAATACGGACAGGCGCTCAACAAATGGCAGTTCGGCTATAACTGGACCGTTGAGGACACCAATGTCGCCACCGTTTCCAATTTTGATTCCGCTTATGGCTGGAAATCCTATTGCACGGAATCGTGCTTGCCCGCCGGTAGCGATATTCGGAGCGATATTGCCATCCCAATTTCCGTTTGTGGCAATGGCCTAAAAGAAAACGGCGAAGACTGCGATATCGGTGTCGTCGGCGAAGTCGGGGGTGTAAGCTGTACTTTGAATTGTCTGCGTCCGGGAAATAATCAAAAAGTGGAGACTGCGACTCCAACCGACGAAGTGAATAAATGTGGCAACGGAACCGTGGAAACAGCCGTTGGCGAACAGTGCGATCCGGGCGCGTCTTTGACTACCAATAATACCGTTGCCAGTGATCTGTATTGTTCGGATGTCTGCTTATTGAAAGGTTCCAATCCTCCAGTCGCTGGCGAAAAATCCACCCAAGCCGAAGGCAATGATCTGGGCGCGCAGAAACCTTCGGTCTGCG
>JBBTQT010000126.1:0-8704 GCA_038065575.1 Patescibacteria group bacterium | reverse complement strand
CCGTGGAGGTAGATGTTATTCGTAATTCGTAATTCGTAATTCGTAATTCGTAATTACGGCAAATTCTGAAACGGATCGTCATATTCAATAATCTCGCCGGTATCGGTCTTATAATGTTTCCGGCCGGAATTATGCGCCGCTTCGGCGGGCGTTTCTAGCGGTAATTCTTTCATCAATCTCTCCACCGGCAATCCCCCCGGCGGTTCCGCCTGCTTATTGGCGGATTTTTGCACCTGGGGAGTTTTGACATGCGACATCGGAAAATGCCAAATGGTCGCCAGTTCTTCAATATTCAAAACAAAAGAATTTCCGCCCACGCCGATTTTTCTTTTTTTGTAGGCCTTAATCAACAGATTTTTCCTCTTGATTTTCTTCGGGCTTGATCCGGAGGCGGTAAGCGTCGGTACGATAGAATTGGAACTCGGAATGTTGTACTGATTGATGGCGCCGAGCATAGCGTTCACGCCGCGGCGGGGATTAAAAATTTCTTTTCTGGCGGCGTACACTCCCCGAATCTTGGTTTTGAGACCGATTTTGGCGATTTTTTTCTCCATCGCTTCCACTAAATTTTTCATTCCCGGCGTAAGATATTGCAACTGATTCGGAGCGTCTTTCTTCTCCTCATGAGTGGCGGCGGGTGAGGCTTCGCGATTGAAAATTTCGTCACCAAGCAATTCCAAAAAACGCATCAGTCCACTCACCAATATGCCCGTATAATCGGTACCGTGCGATTTCTTTTCGCCGATAACTTCCTTAATTTTTTCAATCGCGTGTTCTTTCCAGCTGTTATCAATCGGCTCCACGACAATCTGAAACCACATCTGTTCCCCCGGTGTAAGTCTGGTAAAACTCTCCAGAAAAGTCCCCATCGGATCTTTCAGCACCGTATCCTTGGAAATGCTGTGTTCAAATTCACTGTATGAACGGAGAGGATAAGCGTCGTTCTCCGCCAAACCGAAATCCGATACCCAGACATCATAATCCTTATCCGGGTATTTATCGGGAATTCCGCTTACATAATCCTCCACCTCAATAATCTCGGCATCCGGGTACTGGGCGTAAACCGCGGCCTCAATCAAGTCCCGAAAAGCCACCTCGGTCCAGACTAAAAATTGGATATAACCTTCAATGCTGATTATTTCAAAACTGAAATATCTCTGTTTGTAGCCGTCAAGAAGAATATCCTTCAAATCCGGCTTGCTCAATGCTCCCGCAATGTGCGAAAACATCTGCTCCACCGCTTTTGGGGTTTGCACATTTAAGGCCGGAATATCTATGGCGAGAGTTACATATTCCCATTTATGCACCGCCAAATCCTCCACCAACTCCACATAAAAATGGAAAAGGGCGACAAAAACCAGAAAAAAAAGAATCAGCCAACCACCGAGAGCGATCAGCTGGGTAATAATATTCCATGGCCCTTGGGAAAAAAATTCCAAAGCCACACTCGTGTCAACCGTGAAGATGCCAAAATTCATAAATCCGTTAGTGATGATGCAGGACTTTCAAAACTATAAAATAGACGATCGGAACCGCAAATGATGTCCACCACCAGGCTTGACCTCCTGAGAAATATCCACCGAGATAAGCGAGCGCGCAGATAGCCGTCATGCAGAGTGCGATCAGATGGCGCAAGGATTTTTCCGTCATAATGGAAAAATTATTAACTTAACATCTACCAGTATAGCATAAACAATTACGAATTAAAAATTACCCGCCTTCGCCCTATCGGGCTACGGACGGGCGAGGCGAATTACGAATTGTGCCGGTGGAAGTAGGCACTAGCACTCGTAATCGTTTTTTTTTAATTCGTAATTTATTATTAACCGCGCGATCGGCTCCACTTCTCCCAGACAACCAATATCGTGCTGGCCACGAAAATTGATGAATAGGTCCCGAAGCCGATGCCGATAATCAGGGCCAATGTAAAATAATGAATGGAAGCGCCACCAAAAAAGAATAAGGCGACCAACACCAAAAGGACGGTAAGAGAGGTGTTGAGCGACCGCACCATTGTCTCGTTGACGGCGATGTTCGCGACTGCTTCAAAGGTATTGGCGCTTCTCCGGATTAAATTTTCCCGGATGCGATCAAACACCACAATCGTATCATTTACCGAATAACCGAGAATGGTCAAAAGGGCGACGACAAAAGGAATATCAACATGCACGCCATAATAACGACCAAGAATCGCGAAAACTCCGGCCGTAATGGCGACATCGTGCACGAGCGCGATCACCGCGGAAATGCCGTATTTCCAGGATTGTACCGGCCGGGAAACTTTTCTAAACGCGTAGGAAATATACAGAATAATCGCGAGAATGACGACCAAACCGGCGGTCCAGACTCTTTTTTTCAAGACGGCGCTTACCGATGGGCCAATGGTTTCCAATCTGTCCTCCAAGACTTTATTACCATCTTTCTCAAATTTACCTCGAATCGCACCCAGCAATTCCTGGTGCTGATTTTCATCCAGGTAGGACAATTTTATGCTATACCCTTTTTCTCCGATCGGCTGAACCAGCGAGTTTTCATAACCGGTTTTTTGGAGGATATCCTGGATTTCAGTAATTGCCGGCCGAGTTTCGGTATAGGTTATGACCATCAATGAACCGCCGGTGAAGTCAATACTCGGCTTCAGTCCGAAAATTCCGAGCGCCAGAAAACTTAACGCCAGCAAAGTTCCCGAGAACAGGAAAAAATAATTTCTATTTCCGATAATGTTAAGCATAGGTGTTGATTATATTTTAGTATTCTCGGCCTCCTCGTTTTTTCTCCCGAGAAACAACCAACCGGCGTTGCCATCCTTTACCCAAGGCACGATGAAACGCAGTATGATTCTCGTGATGGTCATGGCCGTGAATAGACTGACGAGAATACCGAGAGCGAGCGTCACCGCGAAACCCTTGACAAAACTGGTACCGAAATTAATCAGAATCAGACAGGTAATTAAGGTGGAGGCATTGCCGTCTCGGATTGATGTCCAGGCGCGCAGGAATCCTTCTTCAACCGCTGTTTTCAGCGACTTACCGCGTTTCAATTCCTCTTTCATTCGTTCAAATATCAAAATGTTCGCGTCCACCGCTACGCCGAGCGACATAATAAATCCGGCGATTCCGGACAGAGTGATGGTGAATCCCAGCAATTTGAATAAGGCCAGAGTCAAAGCGATGTAGAGAAACAAGGCAAAGACCGCCACCACCCCGGGCAAGCGATAGAAAATAATCATGAATATCATGACGAGAATGGCGCCGACCACTCCGGCCATCAAGCTGGTTTTGAGCGAATCCAGACCGAGAGTGGCGCCGATGGACTGCTGTGAAACCAATTCCACCGGTACCGGCAGAGCGCCGGCGTTCAACCTCTGCGAAAGCAATTTGGCTTCCACCAAATTGAAATTGCCGGTAATGACCGCGCTGCCATCGGTAATGGCGGTATTCACGCGGGGAGTGCTGATCGGGACGCCGTCTAAGAAAATCGCCACCGGTTGTCCAATGTTCCTTTCCGTGATTTCCTTGAAAAGTTTCGCACCTTCGGTGTTGAATTTGAGCGATACCTGCACCTCACCGGTGGTTTGATCGGAGACCACCTCGGATCGCTCCAATTGTTTGCCGGAGAGACCGGTTGATTTCCAATCGGTTTGAGGCGGCAAAATATCCGCGGCCGATTTCGTCTTCGCGAGTATCCGCCAGACTTCGTACTGCTTGGTTATTCTTTCGTCTTTTTTGTAAATAATATGATAACCGAATTGAGTTTCCACCGGACCGATGATGTCGCCTTTCTTCGCGGAAAAAACCGCCGTGGAGAATTCCGATACCATCGTTTCCTTCGTGAAAAATCCCAGATCGCCACCGACCTCTTTGTTGCTCAAATCAGTGGAATTTTCCTTGGCCAAATCCGAAAAATTATTGGCATTGGCCTTGGCGTAGATTTCTTCGGCTTTTTTCAAGGCCTCGTTCTTGGTCACTTTCGCTTCGCAGTTTTTAGCGCCGAGGTAGCAAATCAAAATATGGCTGGCGCGAACCTCAACCGCTCCGTCCTTCTCCGATCCGCGCTTCAAGACATTAAACCCTTCTTCTGATTTCACCGCGGACTTGCTGATTTCATTCGGTTTGGCTTTGGTCGCCCACTCATAAATTTCGGAGTAAGGTGATTGCGCGGTCACAAAATTCATGTAGCCGCCATTATTTTTGCCGGCTTCATCCTCGGAATTCTGTTTGGCCAATTCTTCAAAATTTCCATTTTTTTTCAGCTGGGCAAGCAACGAATCCGCTTTCTTTTTGGCGGTTTCGTTGAATGTGTTCAATTCTTTGGTTTCCTCCGCGGTTAACCCCCGCGCCGGTTCGGTGTTTTGTTCTTTGAATTCCAAAATCGGCGTTTCGCCGATCATTTTAATCGCCTGATTGATGTCGGTAACCCCGGGCAGTTCCACATTGATGCGATAATATTGATCAATATGAGAATTGGTAACCGACGGCTCGCCGACGCCCATGCCGTTGACCCGTCGTTCTATGACATCGCGCACACCCTCCACCGCCGCCGCCTGTTTGGGCGCGTCCACCAGGCTCACATCCGCCTGATAAATCAATTGCACGCCGCCTTTCAAATCCAAACCGAGCCGAAAAGGCTTTTCCGGCACTGTCGGAAATCCGATGCCGATTTTGTCATTTATCCAATTCACTCCGAAATTAAATTGCCGCGGAAGATCAAATACCAGCGCGACCGTCAATAGCCCGAAAATACCGGCGATGCCCCAGCGCAATTTGGAACGGGTATTGGTCTTATTCTGATCAATTTTCATATTAAATTTTTGGACAAATGGATAATTCCGACCAATCAATGGAACAAACGCCCGAACTCGGTCCGGGCAGTCATCATTTTAGCCTACTCTTGCGAATAAAGTCAATAGAATAATGCACAGGATAGTGAAGTGATATTTTGAATAATAATGACACCGAACGATTCACCGTTCCGGCGCGAACGCGCGCCTCATGACCCATGGCACTTCTTGAATTTTTTACCACTGCCACAATGGCAGGGATCATTGCGTCCGATTTTGTCCGTTGTCGCGCCACCGGAACCGGCGATGTTATGGCCATTCGCGCCGATAGCGGTTTTTTCCGCGCCTTGCAATGTTAGCTTATCAGTCGCCATGATCGTCGGCGCAAGCTGGATTCCGATATTAATTTTGAAGAAACCGTATACAACTTCTCTTTGAATATCCAGCAATAGTCGGTTGAACATGTCAAAACTCTCTTTTTTGTATTCAATGAGCGGATCGCGTTGGCCATAACCGCGCAAACCGATGCCGGCGCGCAAATAATCAATCGCCACCAGATGATCCACCCAGAGAGAATCAATGGCGCGCAACAGTATCCCCTTTTCCAGAGCATTCATCATTTTTTTCGCCTCGTCCGCGGTGGAAAATTGACTTCTCATCGCCTCCTCGGCGCGCGCGTACTCATCCCCGGCCTTACTGATCAAAAATTCGGTTATTTCACTCCGGAGTTTAATATCTTTATCGTTGTCAGCGCCTCTCTTGCCCATCGCGCGGAGAGTCTCCATCTCCTCCTCGTTCAATGGGAAAATCGTTTTCATGGTTTCAATGATTTCCGTCATATCCCAATCGTCGCTTGCTTCAACATTGGTATGAAACGAAACCACCGACTCAATTTCCGATTCAATCGCTTCCATAATCATGGCGCGCAATGAACGGAAATTTTTTTCATGATCAGCGTCATTTTTTTCATCGTCTTGCTTTTGTTCAACATCGTTCGGCGACACATCATCCACTGTCGCCTCCTCCGCGCCGGCGAGCTCCAAAATTTTCCGGCGGCGGGAATAAATAACCGTTCTTTGCCGATTCAAAACATCATCGTATTCCAGTAAATGTTTGCGGATGTCAAAATTATGCGATTCCACTTTTTTTTGCGCGCTTTCCAGCATGCGGGTGATCATTTTCTGCTCAATCGGCATGTCATCCGGCACGCGCAGACGGGTCATCACGCCCTTCAATCGGTCGCCGGCAAAAATACGCATCAAATCATCCTCGGTGGAAACAAAAAATTGAGTTTGACCGGGGTCTCCCTGGCGAGCGGCGCGACCGCGCAACTGATTATCAATGCGACGAGATTCATGGCGCTCGGTGCCAAGGACAAATAGACCGTCGGCGTTGATTACTTTGGAGATGTCCTCCGGCGTGGCCGGCACTCCGCCCAATTTGATGTCCACCCCGCGACCGGCCATGTTGGTGGCAAGCGTAATCGCTCCCGGCCGACCGGCCTGAGCGATTATTTCTCCTTCACGTTCGTGGTTCTTGGCATTAAGAATCTCGTGCGGTACGCCACTCATTTCCAAATACTTGCTCAACCGTTCATTTTTCTCCACGGAAATCGTACCGACCAATATCGGCTGATCCTTCGCGCGACATTCTTTGATCTTTTCGAGCACTGCCTGAAATTTCGCTTCTTCGGTTTTGTAAATACGGTCGGGAAAGTCAAACCGCTGATCGGATTTATTGGTCGGCACAGTAATCACCTCCAACGCATAAATTTTGAAAAATTCTTCCGATTCGGTGGCGGCCGTACCGGTCATGCCGGCCAATTTGTCGTACATGCGGAACAGATTTTGAAAAGTGATGGTGGCGAGCGTCTGACTTTCGCGTTGCACCGGCAGACCTTCCTTGGCCTCCAACGCCTGATGCAAACCTTCGGAATAGCGCCTTCCCGGCATTTTTCGGCCGGTATGCTCATCAATGATCATGATTTCGTCGCCATCCACGATATAATCCTTGTCCCGTTTGAACAAGACCTGCGCCTTCAACGCAGACTCCACATGATGCACGGTTTGAATGCCACTTTCCTCATAAAAATTACCCACTCCCAGCCATTTTTCAAATTTGTTTATGCCTTCGTCAGTCAAGGTCGCGCTCTTCATTTTTTCGTCCACATTATAATCTTCGTTTTCCCTCAGATCTCTCACCAGTTTTGCGAATTGATAATATTTATCGGCCGCTTCTTCCGCCGGAGAGGAAATAATGAGTGGCGTGCGCGCCTCGTCAATCAAAATTGAATCCACTTCGTCCACCACCGCGAAACGCATTTCCGACCCGGGACGCATGACCATCTCCTGCAAATTTTGCACCATGTTGTCGCGCAAATAATCAAAACCGAATTCGTTGTTGGTGCCATAGGTGATGTCGGCGCGATAGACTTCTTGGCGGCTGACAGATCGCAAAAATTCATCCTCAACATGAAAACTTTCAATTTCCGACTCCGCCTCCAATTCTTTGGCATCCGGTTTTTCTCCGACGGTTTTATTTTTTATCACTGTTCCCTTGGCGGTCGGATCATACAAAAAACTGACGCGCAGATTCTGCGCCACCCCGACACTCATTCCCAAAAAATCATAAATTTTCGCCATCCAGACCGCGTCGCGCTTCGCCAAGTAATCGTTGACGGTCACCACATGCGCGCCCTTGCCTTCAAGCGCATTCAAATAAATGGGCAAGGTCGCCACCAATGTTTTCCCTTCTCCGGTGCGCATTTCCGCGATATTGCCACGGTGAAGGGCGATTCCGCCGAGCATTTGCACATCAAAATGGCGCATCCCGGTTGTGCGTTTGGAAGCCTCGCGCACGGTGGCATAGGCCTCCGGCAAGATGTCATCCAGAGTTTCACCTTTTGCCAATCTTTCCTTAAATTCGTTGGTTTTATTTTTTAGTTCGCTATCGGTCAATTTCTCCAATACCGGCTCAAAAGCGTTGATGGCACCCACAATCGGCTGCATTTTGGCGATAATCCGCTTATTTTCGTCCCCGAACAATCTTTTCAAGAAGCTCATAAATTAGAAAAATAAATGACTTACGAAGCACTTAACGAGAAAAGTGTATCATAAAAAGAGGATGGTGTCTATAACCGGTGCGGTTAAGATTGACCTCATTCACCCCCGACGCGCGCACCGGCCGTCGGGGTTCGTCATTTATTATCAAAAACATCCCGACTTAGTCGGGATGTTTTTATAATTTATTCTTGATACTCCTTCTGACTTCTGATTTCCTTTTTATCTTTTTCCCGCATTTTTCCTTTCATACTTTCCAACTCCACTTTCAAATGATCCTTGACCTTATCAATCGCTTTATACAAATCCTCGGCTTCTTTAACCACTCTGATCACGCGCCGTGGCACGGACAAATTAACCTCGGCGTAAAAAATTTTGCCTTTTTGGTGATGCTGACTGCGCATACCGATATCAATCGTGGCATTGGTGATATTATCAAAAAATTTCACAAGTCCGCTAATCTTTGTCTCCGCATAATCTTTCAAAGCTTCGGTCAACTCTATGCCGGTGCCATGGAGATTGATAATCATATAGTGGCAAATTACTGAATAATTTGGATTTCCTCTTTTAACTCTATCCCGAATTTATTATATACTTTTTCCTTAACGACCGCAATCAAATCCAACACTTCCCGAGCGGTCGCGCCACCCAGATTGACGATAAAATTCCCATGTTTATCACTGACCTGCGCGTTGCCGATTTTTGTTCCTTTCATTCCGGCGCGTTCAATCAGCCACCCGGCCGGTATTTTACCATTCCTGATAAATTCATCAGGTATCCTCACACCACTTGATTCGACCTGTCCGGCGTAGCGAAGCGAAGTCGGATAATTCTTAAACACGCACCCGGCGCAAAAAAATCCTTT
>JBBTQT010000125.1:0-24594 GCA_038065575.1 Patescibacteria group bacterium | reverse complement strand
CCTTAAATTTTTTCCGGATCGCTCCCAAATTCAATTCCGGAGGCGGCGATTTCCGCGGCCGAGATTTCATGGTTGCGGTCGTGATTATTTTGCAATTCCTCAATCCTGATTTTTTTCAAATCCAGTCCGATCACCGCGAATTTTTTGGCGAGAGCGACGGCGAGCGGCAACCCGACATAGCCGAGGCCAACCACCGCGATCCGCTCTTTTTTTTCAATTAAGTCCGTGTACTCAACCATAAAATTATTTTTGACCTTTGATCATCGGACTGCCGACCGCCACGATATCATAACCGGCGGTTTGCAGATCCGAATAGCGATGAGCGAGCAATCTTCGTCCATCCATGATGAGACCACCCTGATTTTCTTTAATCAAGAAATCCGCCAAACCGCGAAATTGCGGCCAGTCGGTGGCCAAGATAATAATATCCGCTCCGGTCGCGGCTTCGTTTTCATGAACGGCATATTTCAATTTGGGATGATCCGGAAATATCGCTTGAAAAGTCGGCATCGCCACCGGGTCATAGGCGCGAATCTCCGCCACGTTTCTCTCGGTCAAAAAATTAACCAGATCAATGCTCGGCGAGTTGCGCGTGTCATTGGTGTCCTGCTTGAAAGCCAACCCGATAATCGCCACTTTTTTGTTCGCCCAATCCACGCCTGCATCCCTCTCCGCCCGACCCAAAAATAATTCCAACTGTCGCTTGTTCGCCAAATAACTCTCGTTGACGAGGATGGCATTCTGTCCGGCCGTTTGCAACTGATGAGAAAGCGAACGAGTGTCTTTGATAAAACAACTGCCGCCGGCATACAAACTGTCGTATAATCCCCAACTGCCGATGCGTGGATCAGTGGTCAGGATATTTTTGACGCTTTCAAATTTGACATCGGCGAATGTTTCGCAGGCGCGGCCGATCACATCAAAACAAACCGCCAATTTATTGAACAAATAAAAATTAGCCAATAATTTGCCGGCGGCCGCTTCTTTGGGATTGGTTTCCAGATATTTAACCGTGGACGAATCATAATAGCGTTGATAGACCGCGCGCATGATGGCAAAATCACGCTCCGACCAGGCGCCCACCACCACCCTGTCCGGATGCAATGAATCGCGCACCGCTTTACCTTCCACCAAAAATTCCGGATTGGAAACCACGCCGAAATTTTTAACGCCGAATTTATTCAAAATTTCTTCGGTCTGATTGATCATCTCAATCGGCACCGTGCTTTTGTTGACAATGACAATGTATTTTTCCTGCCGGCCGTTATTTCTTTCCGCCAAACTTTTGGCCAAATTAGTGGCGGCGGCGATATAGTATTTCAAATCGCTCTCTCCGGTCTCGCCAATTTCCGGCGTGGGCAAGCACATAAACACCGCGTCGCAATTTTCCAAAAATTCATTAACTTTTTGGTAGTCGGCGGTGAACTCAATCCGTTCTTGATTGCGAATCAGCAGGTCGCCGAGGCCATCTTCGTAAATACAAGACTGAACGGTGTCACGATCGCCCGAACCCAGTAATTTTATTTTTCTCTCGTCAATATCATAGACCAGCGTGTTGTGGCCGCTGTCCGCCGAAACCGCCGCCGAGCACGAGCCGACAAATCCGGAGCCGATATAGAGGATATTCATAATTTTGGGTTAGTTAAATCTCCCACTGTTCAATGTATTGCTTAAATTTGGTAATTCGAATAGTATCACCGGTGTTAAATAAAAACGGCGCCACGTCTCTTGCCATTTCTTCAAAATTGACTTCGGCGCATCGTGCCAAAAGTCTTTCTTTCAATTCCGGCAAACTGGCGATACCGATTTTTTGCTTTAGATACTCAAGATTGGGTTTGGTAATACTCATTAGATAAGTGATATCATAAAAATCTCTACCCTTACTACGACTTCTTTCCAATGAGGCGATAAATTTTTGACTAAGTAAAATATCTTTTGGATTATGCTTTACTTCAAAGAATATACCAAAATTTTCCATAACAGCGGTTTCTGGGACAAAATTAAAATCTTGCCTCACTGTATCCAGACGAACTAGAATCTTTTCGTTTTCATGAGGCGAAAAGCCATAGCGAAATAACATATCAGAAAACCGAAAATAACAATGATACGCACCTTTGAAAACATTTCTAAATTCCACATTAAAACCAATCGCCTCCAAATCCTTCTGTACTTCCTTGGTTAAAATTTCAAATTCATCTATTGATAAGCCAAAATTATCAAAGTCCAAATCTTCGGAAAATCTTTGAGTATGAAAAATCATCCGCAAAGCCGTGCCACCAATAAAACTCAACTTTGTAGTATGCTTAAAAATTGAACACAATATTTCGTGTTGCAGATATTCAACATACAAACCACGCGGATTGTGAACCGGATAATTTTTACTTTTCGCGTATTGTAAAACTGAATTAAGATCTTCCATATTAGAATTTGGCAATCAATTTTCTTATTAAATCGTTCAATAATTTACTATTGAACAATGCCGAATAATGACACAATTTTTCCTTATCAATTTTTTGTTTTAGATTATAATAATCAAATCGCAATTCATCAATTTGTCCATCATTTTTTAGACGACTCTTATTAAGATAAAAAAAATCCGCTATTGCTTTTTCCGGTTCCGCCATCAACACATCATAATTAAGATATTTTCTGGCGCCGTAGCCAATAAAGCAATCCTTTTTTATTTTCTTATAATCAAATCTACTATTCAGAACATCAGCTACCCAAGTTTTTTTTGGGCTGATAGAAGTAATTGTTTGAGTAACATCAGGAATAAAACCATATTCATACAAGGCTGATTCCAAACTGACATAAGAGGGCTGATAAAGTAAATTAGCCACCAAAAAAGGATGAACCGAACTCTTGTAATCCTCCAACAAATAAACACCATTTTTTAGCTTCAAAATATAACCGCTTTCTTGCCACCGATTCAATTGTCGCGGTGAAATTGGTTCACTCGAAAAAATAACCTTTAAATCATTCAAAGTAAAAATTGGCCTTATTTCCTTAACAATTCTATAAAATGGCTGAAATTGCATAAATTTGCTTTAATACGTTTCTATTTTTTACCAAAAATGATAAAAAACAGAAACGGATACGAAAATTATACCCACATTATTGAAAACAGTAAAGCCGGACGGTGTGGATAAACATCGCACCGATAAACATCGCACCGATTGACTTTGGTCGAGTGATATGCTATATTGGTCTGTCCATCCAAGGAAAATCAGCCGGCTGGGATGCCACTCTAGGTCCCGTTCAACCACAAAAACAACAGCGAATAGTGGCTTCGCTTCGGCTGATTTCGGAGGAAAAATGGAACTCGACCTGACCAAGTCCGACCGGGAGCTGGCGCTCGCGATCATCGCGACCAGCCCGGAGGGCGACGATACCTACGACAAGGGGGAGATCCGCGATCTCCTCTACAACCCGGATAAGGCGGATCGCGCGCGCTACGCGGCGATCTTCGGCATGGCGGCGGAGCTGTCCGCCTCGATCGAGCGGCGGGCCACCTTCCGGCTCGAGCAGGTCAACGGTCTGCGGCGTCAGCCGGGGCTGTGGGACATCAAGGCGGTCACGCGCCTGCTCGAGCAGACGCAGGACATGATTCTCGGCCTGCCGGACGGCACGCGGCGCGACCGACTGAACGAGCTCGAGTGCTACCACGCCGGTCTCGTCTACCGCGAGGCGGGCGACTACGAGAAGGCGATTGAAGCCCAAGTCAAGTCGGCGAGCTTCGCTCACGACATGGCCAGGCGGGCGATCAGCCACTTCTGCGCCACCGTCGAATACTGTCACCACGGGTTGGTGACAGGCGACTCGACGATCATGGCAGACGCCCTGTGCCATCTGATGATGTCTAGCGAGCGGCTTGAGGGGTTCCATGACAACCCGGACCTCACGGTCCGGCAGTGGTTGGAGGCTAACGGACCGGCTCACCGGCTCTACGCCCACGACCTGACCGGACGGAGCTACGCCGGCCACCTGGCCGACCTCCACCAGATGTGCAACCTGTCGGTGGAGCACCGGGACACCTACTCGTCCTGGACCGCTGCCCTCCAGGCGCTCGAGTTCTGGCGACTGAGCGACTACGCCAAGGCGACGCTCTACGCCACCAAGTGCCTGGAGCACGGTACCTTCCTGATCGTCCCCTACCTCATCGCCCAGCTCGTGCTGGCGCGGGTGGCGGTCCGGATGAACCAGCCGGAGATCGGCGTGGGGATCTACCTCGCGCTCATCTACACGCCGAGCCACGGCGGAGACTTCGTCCGCGCTCTGGCGAAGCGCGAGGCGGAGCCACTCCAAATCCTCTAACCCGTTCGCCCGCCATTCGGCGGGTGACAAACACGGCCGATCCTCTCGGCCGTTGCTGACCCTCGGAAGTCAGCAATCACCATTATTTTTCATCAAGAAGACAGCAATGGAAGCTAGTGGTGAGGATTTTGCCAGGGTGGCAAAATCCCAAAATTCGTTCATTTGGCGACAGTGCATCGGCTTCTAAACTCACTCTTTTCCTGCCAAATCACATTCGCGCGATCGCGCGGTTCGTCAAAACACCGGCATCCTCTGCCAGTGGACGGAATTGGAAACCGTCGATCCTCATTGCCATTAAAATAATTTGATGCCAGCGAAGAAAAAACATCCCGATTCGGGATGTTTTCATTTATACCGGACTAAATTGCTTAACTTTTTTCTCCAACCACTCCACTCGTTGCTTCAACTCGACAATATCCGCGGCAAACACATCACTATCCTCGGTAATTCTTTTTTCCAAACTCTCCACATCCCGTCTCAATAATTCCACTTCATATCTCACCGAACGAATCTCTGACATCAGGTCATTTTTCAATAAATCCAACTTGCCATCAAACCGTTTTTCCATTCTCTCTTCCATCGCTCTTAAATCAGCTTTCATGGCAACATTATCCACCAAAAAAACCATCAACTCGTCAAACCTTTTGCTAAGACCTTGAAGGGTGATTTCTTCTTCCGCCATAAAACAAAATTTACTTTTAATTTATGGACAAACTATCTCACAAATTTTAGTCATAGTCAAATTACCCCAAAATCAAATCACACACCTCGCGCACCGCTCCTTCACCGCCCTTGGCCTTGGTAACATAAGCCGCCTTTTTCTTGCACAATGTATGCCCATCGGCAACGGTAAAACCAAAACCCACCCACTCCAAGCAAGCCAAATCATTGATGTCATCACCGCCATAGCAAATCTGTTCCGGCTTCAACTTCAATTCGGTGGCATAGGTTTGTAAAATTTTTAATTTATCATCGGCCGTATCCACCCCGTACCAACATTTAATACCCAATTTCCGGCAACGAGCTTCCACTGTTGGATTAGTCTCCTTGGAAATCACCACGACCGTGATGCCGACTTTTTTAATCATTTCAATTCCCAGTCCGTCTTTGCGACTGCAGATCACTGACTCCACGCCGTTTTGATCAACGATCACAAGGCCGCCAACTGTCATCACCCCGTCAAAATCCAAAGCCAGTAATTTTATTTTTTTCAGACGTTTGGTTAGTTTTTTGGACATAAGTCTGTAATTACGAATTAAGAATTACGAATTAAGAATTTACGATTATGATTGTAAACGGACACAATTCGTAATTCGTAATTTTTAATTCGTAATTAATTTTGTGATTATCTGAAAATCGCGATTAAAATACAGCCGGCTACCACGCCCAAGCTGGCGATAATTCTCTTTTTTATGTTTGATCTTTGCTTTAACATATAATACCCTAAAATTACCTCCGCCACAATCACCAGCCGACGCAAAGCGCTTACATTCGGGACATTGTCAAAAAGAAACATGAAAGTGAAACTGATATTGCTCACAAAAAGCAATAAATTAATCCGAAAAAATCTTCCAATCCGTTCGCCGTTGATTTGCCTCAAAAAATTGGTTTTCCCCTGTGCCAAAAAATCAAATATCCAAGCACCCAGTCCGATAAAAAACAAAGCGAATAGGGCGAAGGAAATCGGATCGGAAGCCAGCACCGCTTTTTTGTCAAAAACAATGGATAGCGCTGGTGGAATGGATGCCAAAAAACCGTAGCGCACGCCCCGATTTTTCCAAATCGCACGAAATGGCGCCGTGATGTTCGCCCATGACTGTCCATCCCCGATATGGAGAAAATAAATGGAGAAGGCGATTAAAAAAATACCCAGCGCGCCGCCGGCGGTCGGAGCTTCGCTGATAATCAACCAGGAGGTGAGAATCGTCAGGATTGGAGAAATGCCGGCGAAAGGCGCGATCATGGCCATGTCCACCAAGCCATACGCCTTGAACCGAAAAATTTCAAAAGTGATATTGATGGCAACCGTTACCGCGAGTGACGACCAGAACAAGCCACTAGTCGGAAAAACAACATAACCGATTCGCCACAAAACCAGCCACAACGCCAACATGTACAAACTGGCAGCCAGCATTGACCCGCCAAGCACGAAGGAAGAACTCCAATGACCGGCGCCATGATTGCCGTCGTTCACATATTTGGCGTTCAATGTCGTCCAGAAGGCGGCGGTGATGGCGCCGATCGCGGTGAGGAGGAAAAGCATACCTATTTATTTTGACATTATTCCACTATCCTTAAGAGCAGATTGAATCACTTCCATTGTTTCAATACCTCGTTCTAATTTTAGTTGTGAATCATCATATAATAATTCCCCGGACAAAATCTTTTGGTAATGATTGACTAAACGGTAAAAATCATCAGTCCTTTTTTTAGGGAAAACTTTCTCTATTATTTCACCTTCTACGCCGATTCTGTACTTAATCAAATCGCCTTCCGGAACACCATTGCAATACCATTCAATGAAGCCGGCATCACCTTGAATGCGTGACCATTTTCTGGTAGGTAATGTAATCACATCCTGAATTACTCTACCCTTATGCCCGCTGTCAGTCACCAGGTTCAAAGCAAAAATAGAATCATAAAAATAATTTTCAGTCTTTACTTGTTCAATAAGGGCGGAAACATTCTTTATTTTACCCCAGCCCAATACATGAGCAAAAAATTGCCACAAATTCAAGGCATGAGAATGTTCACCACTAGCACCACCGCCACGATTAGTAAATCCCAAATAGCTATCATGCGGACCTTTTAGCCATGGATGAGCATTGAATATACCTTGCCAATGCTCCCTAAATTCCACATCCATGGTCAAAATATTTCCAAAACTGTTTTTTTTCAACAGATCAGCAATGCACTCTATGCTTTCCGCTACGACATGGTCATATCCAGTAAATACCATAGTATTTTTATGGATGATATTTTTTTCTTTCAATTCAACCAAGCCTTCAAGCGATGGCGTACACAGCGGTTTTTCAATATGCAAAATTTTTGGATCTTCCTCCAAACAATTGATGGCAATCGCCAAATGAGTATCCGGTGGTGTACCAATAAAAATCACATCAAAACCTCCTTTGGGTTCTTCACTACTTTTGGATAATTTAATTGACTCATCCCATGAACCGTAACGTTTAGGATAAATATCTTCTCTCATTCTACGTAGAGCCTCCTCATCGCGATCAACCACCGTCACTTCCCAATTAATACGACGGCAGGCCTGGGCCAAATGATTGCCGATTGAACCGGCGCCGATAATTTTCACCTTCATACAAATATGCTTAATTAAATTAGTGATATAAATTTTGGTATATCCGCGAGATTATCCAAAACGGTAAATTCTCTTTCAGCGATCCGCCAATTATTATAATCACTGCGGATACCAATAAATGATGCCCCGACGATTTTGGCGCTTGTTTGATCACTGTCACCATCACCGATTACGACCACCTCTTGAGGAGAGACCATAGCTTGCTCAATAATTTTTTTAAGATTGTCAACTTTTGTTCTCGGTGGCGAACCAAAAATTCCCTTAAAAAAAACTTCCCATCCCCTTTGTTGTATTATATTCTCAATTGAGACTTGGGGCGTATTTGAATTCAGATAAAGAAAATACTTTTTTGACAGACCCTCAATTATTGCCGTTGCATCCATTATTTCATTTTCTTTTATTATTTTCTCTTCCACCAATTCACCAAATTTGCGAACATACTCTTTTATTATTTCTTCAGATACTTCAAAATCAACCAATTTATCCTCCTTCAATCCATTTAGGATTCCCTCAATCATTTCATATCTTGAATCTCCAAAATTACGGTCCACATAATTCTTCGCGATTTCCTCGGAACCTTTAATCGAAGAAAAAATATCAACAAATCCATTCAGTTTTATGTGTTCCGATTGAACCAGAGTGTCATCAAAGTCTAGGACAACCACTTTTATCATATAAATAATTAATCCTCAATATTATCAAACTGGTGACGTCCCCAATTATGTAGGTAAGTTTTTCTTTCATCTCGTGCCATCTTGCTTATTTGTCTATCAATATAAAATGAATCATCATCATAATTTCTGGTTGATACTTCCTCAAAAATCACACCTTCATCAGTGCTGAAACCATGCCACACACCACGTGGCACCCACATGGTGTCACCGGGCAATAATATCTTTTTTCTACCTTCCACATCCACTGTCATGCTTCCGTATAAAACTTGAAATGTCTCATCCTTTTTTTTGTGGAAATGCACGGGATGATTCTGCCTTGGCAATTGGATTACCAACTTTTTGGCATACTCCTTATGATTAATACATTCAACAATGATACAGCCAAATTCGTCAAATTTATCCAAACCATAATGGTGGGATATTTCCACATGAAAATCATGACTTAGTGGAATTGAGGCATTATTGATCATTGCTTTAACCGCGTGGATAGAAGAGTAAATAATATCCCTTTTGCTTATTTTTTCCGGTAAAATATTTGATTGCAGAGGTTCTTCCGACAAATAATCCTTGTTCGCCTTCATACCCTCGCGCCACTGCCCGCTAATTAACTGCCCTGGTAAAAGTGGCATAGCAAAATAGACATTGTCCCGCTCAATAATTGAATCAATTTTAATTTCTTTCGCAAAATAAATACCGCGCTTCAAAGTCAGCAAATCAGACTTTTCTTTATCAGAGATAATTCGTCCACTACCCGAACCACAAATTTCCATGGCTGTTTTAAGTGTTTTAACCCAAGTTTCAATCTGGTTCGGATTGCCTGAATAAGCATTTAATTTTATTACATCGGTTTCCACTCCAACATGCTTTTCAAAAATTCTGGCGCCTTTGGCATATGCCAAACCAACAACCGCAAAATTGTCGGGCGCCTCATGGGTGGAAAAACCAATCGTAATTCCGGGATAACGATTACGCATTTCATCAATTTGATTTAAATGAAATTTATCATTGGGAGTAGGATAAATCGCCACGCAATATTCCAAGGCAAAATCTACTCCACGATGTTGAAAAAAACTTACCACCTTGTCTATCTCGGCCATGGTTAAACCGCCAACCGAGCAAATTACCGGCTTGTTTGCTTCGGATATTCTCTCCAGTAGCGGCCAATCATTGGCGGAGCAACTGGCAACTTTAATAATTTCAATATTCATTTTTTCTATAACCTCAACTGAATACTCGTCAAAGGGCGTGCAGATACTTATCAATCCCTTTTTATTTATTTCATCCAGCAATATCTGATATTGATCCCAAGTAAGGCGAGTGGAAATAAAGCGCGGTATGTGTTTGTTGTCAGACCCATTTTTGTGATTCGGATGAATAAGAGTATCAATATTCCGGAATTGAAACTTTATGGCCGCTCGAATTTCGTTTCTTTTCGCGATCTCGGCCATTTCATTGATAATACTCAAGCCATGCTCCACCGAACCTTGGTGATTATTGGCCAGATCAAAGATAAACAGATTCTCAAAATTAAATTTTTTATTGTCGGCTACCATATGGATTAATTAAATTTATTTAAACAATTTTTTTATTTAATCTTTTTTGCAACAAAAATTCCGCTATTTCAAAATCAAGCGGCCGATCGATATTGATTGAATCCTCTGGCGCCATAAAAAAATATGTAAGTTTTTCGCCTGATGTGGATTGCCGGTCGCGTAGCGTCTTGGTACGGATCACATCCATTGCTCCGGTATGCATATATACTTTGGGAAAAAGCTGTCTTGGTAAATTATTCGGTTCATCAAAACCGGTAATTTCCTTTGGTAAAAAAGGTTTGAGCAATTTTTTTTCTTCATCAATCTGCCAAAATTTGTAAGGGTGCTTATCCACCTCGCAAATGGGGCGGGCGGCATCGGCCTCGGGATAATCAAGTAATGTTTTAATGCCTTCATCAATGTACTTCGCTTGATTAAGCGGTGAGGTTGGCGGCAGACGCAAAACAATATCGGGATGATAATTCTGATTTTGTTTCAGCCAATCCAATGCGTGATTCAAAAATTCAACATCCGTAGACAAATCACCGGAAATTTCCGTTGGGCGTAGAAATGGAACCTCGGCACCATATTTTTTTGCAACTTCGGCAATTTCATTGTCATCGGTTGAAACAATTATTCTGGTAAGCAATTTTGATTTCTTTGCTTCTTCTATTATCCAAGCAATCAAGGGCTTACCCAAAAGAAGTTTGATATTTTTGCGGGGAATTGATTTTGACCCGCCTCGAGCGGGAATTACGGCTAATATTTCCATATTTAGGACAAATTTAATTCATTTAATAATTTGTTAGTAATGTTTGTAGAATTTTCCTCGCCATTAACTGAAGAAAATTGGCTATATCTCTTATTAAAAGATCCGTAAATTGATACTCTATCAATTGCATGCAAAAACGCAAATAAATTATCCTGATTCAGTTTGTATCCCGATTTGATAATATCCAAAGCCTTCCGACATGATACCACATCTTCAACTCTAAAAACTCCATCACAATCCATATACCACCCAAACCCAAACAACAAAACCGGTTTTAGACGAATCAAGGATTCGAGCCCGGCACTACCACTAACTGTTGCCACTGCCTGAGCATTATTTATCAGTTTGAAAGTAGAAGTATCAGCTCTCACTAGTCTGACATTGGGTATCTCTACAAGACTGTCGTAATATCCACTGTATCTACCGAAATTACCTTGATAATGCAACCACTGCATTGGATTTTCTTTTACATATATCAACCAATCCGGTGGAATTGACGCCGCCAGTGTACGAACCAGCAGTATTTGATCATCATAAATACCACCCAATGGATTGGTGTTGCATTCCGGTTGAAGATGTAGCGGAACATAAACATAATTTTTATTATAATCTACCTCAACCTGCAAGGATTCATATTCTCGACGATATTTCTTTTTTATTTTATTCCATTTACGATATAACCACCATATCTGAAGACCATTATACTTTTCCTCATCCACCGCCAAAATATCCCTCTTGTGCCCAAGCATAAAAAAATACTTAATGACGGTCGGAAAGAAAATACCCTGTTTGATGTTATTTATAATTGCGCGAAAGCTAACCAATGCCTTCGGTATTTTAGTGCCCTGTTTTATCAATTTATCAATATGAGGCGCGTAAGTGAGCGCGGAGACATTATTTATTTCATTTTGAGTTTGTAAATATTTTTTCATCTCGTCGCTCAAATTTTCATACCTTATTTTGCCGGCCAAGGCTTGCCCATAAGCGAATTTCAATGATTTCATATCACTAAAATCATCGAAAAAGAACAATCTACTCGGCAAACCCTTCATAAAGCGGTACATCACCGTCTTGATTCCCAATTCCTTGGCCAATACATAGACGACATAGCTAAAACCAAGGTGCGGGACATCAGTGAAAACAATCGCCTCCGGCTTAAAATGTTTCAAGACTCCATACCAATAAATAATGTACCGATAAAATAAATCAACTTTTTTGTCATGAGTCATCCCCGTAAAATCGGCACGCGATATCATGGCCAAAACCTGATATTCAATACCAGTCATGGATTTTAGAACCTCTTTTGATGGAAAATCCAATTTCAAATTCATGATTTCCTTGGCGGGAATTGCTTTCAAGGCGTCAAACACGCTGTGGAAAATAGTGTTTGAATATTTTTTTTCTTGTCTGGCATCTCCATAATGCTGTTCTTTTCCTGTCCAATAAACAATATCCACACCTCTTTGAGCAAGCTTTTTAGCAACTTCCTTTTCTACAAAATTAATTAAAAAAACTTTCATAAAAATACATCAATTTATATTATAGAGCTTTCTAAAATAAGAACTTTCATTTTTTAATAACTTGTCAGGTGAACCACTTTCAATTATTTTACTCTCTTGGATCACAAAAACCTTATCACAATCCATCACAGTATTTAATCGATGCGCTATAATGATTATGGTGATACTTCTCTTTAGGCTACTGATGACATCCTTTATTACCTGCTCTGACTCACTATCAAGAGAGCTTGTCGCCTCGTCAAAAACCAATATTTTTGGATTTCTTGCCAGCACTCTCGCTATCACAATCCGTTGTCGCTGACCCACGGAAAGATTTCCGCCTCTTTCCCCAACTTGATAGTCAAGCCCTTGTGATTTGCTTTTTACGAATTCATAAATATTAGCCATTTTTACTGCCTTAATCATGTCTTCTTCTGTAATTCTATTTTCATCATAAAACCTAATATTTTCAGCGATGGTGCTGTTTAGCAAAAACAAGTCTTGAGACACATAACCGACATTTTGTCTCCATTTTTTCAAATCAATCCCGGTAATATCTCTCCCATCCAGCACAATGGCGCCTTTTTTAACGGTATAAAGTCTGAGCAACAGATCAACGACAGTGGTTTTTCCCGAGCCTGAAGATCCGACTAGGCCAATCATGTCTCCTTTATTTATCTTGATGTTGAAATCATCCAAAACCGGTTTGTCCGGTTCGTACGAAAAATCAACCTGCTCAAATTCAAGTTGTTTTTCAAATTTGAACGGTTCAACTCCGATATTAATTTCTTCATTTATCTCGGTTTCTTTCAGATATGCGTCAATATGCTTCACATAGGGAATTGACTCGCCAACAGTATTCATGGATAATTGCAGTTGTTTCACATATTGAAATATTCGATGGATCAAAAAAACAATTACCGTAAATGAGGCAATATTAAAATCCGAATTTTTATAGGATACAGAAAAAATAATAAAAATATATAAAAGACCCAAAGGCTGAATTGCAATTCCGGAGACGGTTTTCCGCAACATCACGCCCATTTGTAATTTGCGCAATCTCTCAAAAAATACATTTATTTTATTTTTGATGGTATCCTCAAGACCGGAAGCCTTCACAACTTTTATTCCCATGATATGTTCTCCCACAAAATTAGCAACTTTTTTTCTAAATATGTTTGATTCATTTGAATCTCTTTTAATCTTATATACCGATGGTTTATATAATAATAATAATAAAATACCAAAGAATACGGTCAGTGATGTTATAAAAAAAGAAATATTAACCGCCAGAACTACATACACCAAAGTGGTGGACAGAAGCATAAAAATATCGCTCAATTTGAGCAAAAGAGCGCGACTATACTTAACATCAATGCTAAAAATATTATCCAGATGTCCAATTTTTTGTCGGGACAGAAAAGTCCATGAAGCGTCAACCGTCCTTTGAAACAATTTCCTCATTATATCTCTTTCATAATTGGTATTGATCAATGAACTAAAATAAACTGTCAAGATTTCCACCAAAAATTTCAATAAAAATAAAAGAAATACAAAAATCAATAAAAATTTTAGGCTATACTCAATCCCCAAAACTGAAAAAAAAACTTGGACGACCCGTGACACCACATCGTCACCCAATTCACCCTTACCGGTTATAAGCGAAAATAAAGGAATTAACGATGTAACTCCCACACCTTCCAATAAACCGGAAAAAAAACCGGAAAAAATTAAAAGCGCGATGCCGTACTTATAGTTGGAGTATGAATTAACAAGAAGATTATATATCTCTTTTATTTTATTCATAATAACGAAGTTTCTTTCTGGCCCCTTTTTCGGTTTCAGCAATTTCCTTTTTACCATCACCTACAATCTCATTAATCCCTCTAATATCATTGACAAGCTTACACAGATCATAAATTTCTATTGAGGCACCTTGATCCGAACCGTACATTCCCTTATTGAGAGTAATATGTCTTTCCAAAGAAGTCGCGCCTTGAATGCAGGCTATAAATGAAACTATCCGACCCTCTTCGTGGCCACTATACCCAACATTGCAACGGTAACGCTCCCGCAATACCGGAATCATTTTCAAATTAGCTTGATTATTTGGCATTGGATAAGTGCTATTGCAATGCATTAATTCAAATGGACAATCGGCATCGCGAAATATTTTCACCACTTGGTCAATTTCTTCGAGTGTAGACATACCGGTTGATATAAAAGTATGTTTTTTTTCAGAAGCAATCTCACTCAATAATTCCAAGTGCCCAAGCATGGGTGAAGCAACTTTGTTGTACTCACAATTAAAAATTCGCATGTCGCGCTGACTTTGTACATCCCAAGCAGAAAAAAACCATTTGATATTTTTTTCTTTGCAATAGGCGTCTATTTCCTTGTATTGATCCATAGAAAATTCCAAACCTTGTTTTTGCTCACGATTGGTACTTCCCCATGGGGACTCCCGAAGCTTGTCCAATTCTTCCTTGGAATAAACTACATCCAAAGTACGCTTCTGAAATTTGACGGCATCGCATCCTGCCAATTTTGCGCCATCAATCAATTGCTTGGCGAGCCTTATGTCGCCATTGTGATTAATTCCGATTTCAGCGATTATTATTACGGGCATACTAATTAAGATTAAATTTTAATTATGTTTTTTATAATGATGTCCTTCGGCAACATCAAAAAAAATATGTTCCAATTCAAAGCACAAATAATGATAAATCGGCAGATGCAATTCCTGAATCCGATGTACCTCAAATTCCGGGACAGCGATGGTAATATCAGCCAATCCTTTGCCACGATTTTCACTCCCGCCGGTCAATAATATCGTTTTTATTTTTTTAGCTCTGGCGGTATGCAGACCGGCGATGATATTTCGAGAATTACCTGAAGTGCTTAGAGCCAAAACCACATCGTTTTCTTTGCCATGAACCCAAATTTGTTGAGCAAAAATAAATTCCGGATGAACATCATTCATAAAAGCGGTCACGAAGGAATGAGAGGAGCTAAGGGATATGGCTGACAAACCGTTCTGCAACATTTTAGGTAAGATGGCGATGTCATTACCAAACAAATCTTTTTCCTTGTGATGTAATTCCCGCCGCAAAAAATTGCCCTTGGTCAATTCAGCGCAGATGTGTTCGGCATCGGCGGAAGAACCACCATTACCCATCACCATCAATTTTCCATCGGCCTTAAATGACTCGGCCAAACAATCCAATGCTTCCTGAACACTCTCCCAACAACTCTCTAATTTTGGATAATTTTTTAATAAATCAACTCTCATATTCTACTTCAAAAATAAAATAATCATACTTAAATCCAGTATACCATTCACTCAAAAAGGTGTCAATAGGGGTCAAAAGGTGCTAATTACCAACAGGTTTTGCCTCCGTCAATCACCAAATTTGATCCGGTCATATAACTAGAGGCTTCAGAGATTAAAAATACTACGGCCGCTTTATACTCATCGTGATTGGACATTCTTCCCAAAGGAACCAAATTCGTTAATTTTTTTACGAATTCTTCCGGTTGTTGATTATACACTCCGCTCGGCGACAGAGCATTGACCCGAATACCATCACCGGCCCAATAAGTAGCCAAATATTTTGTCAACCCGATTAAGCCGTGTTTTAAGACGGAATAAGTGACAGGCTTCACTGGTTGAGCGTCATCCTCTAGCCCGGGCTGACGATAAATTCTCTGATCCGGCGCAATCAATCCTAAATCAGAAGCGATATTAAGTATCACTCCTTTTTTTTGTTTTTTCATCACGGTACCAAAAATTTGCGAACAAAGAAAAGCGCCGGTCAAACCAACCGCCAAATCATTTTCCCAGACTTCCAACGGAAAATTTTCCAATCTTGACAACGCGGTCATAGTTGGACCGTCACTCTTTATTTTCGGATCATTGGCGGCATTATTGATTAAAGCATCAATATGTCCATATTTATCCAATAATTCAGCACACACTGCTACCAAAGAATCCCGTTTAGTAATATCCACATTAAAACCCAAACAATCCACCTCATAATCTTTTTTAATTCTAGCTACTGTTTCATCAATCGCAGTCTCATTGATATCCAAAATTATTGGAATAGCGCCAAATTCCGCCACTGCTTCCGCATGTTTTGGTCCCAAAAAACCAGCACCACCGGTAATAATCACCACTTTGCCGATGAGATCAAACCGGTCCTTAACATTTTTTGACATATTAAATTTATTTTTTAAGATATTGACTGATTAAATTTTGAAGATACTGATATTGATTGCGACTATTTTCTACCGGGTCTTCCGCTCTCGCCGCTTGCAAAGTAAATGGTCCGGAATAGCCAATTTGTTTAAAAATTTCAAATGATTTTGACAAATCCGCGTCTCCTGTTCCGAGTGCGACAGTCGTGCCATGCAAAACCCTGTCTTTAATATGAACATTGCTGATCCATTTACCAAATGCTAAAATTTCCTCTTCCGTATCATACCCCAACGAAGAACTGTTGCCGGTATCATAAGTAATTGAAAATAACGGATGAGCCAATCGTTCCAATAAATCTTTCAACTCTTGCGGTGGCAAAGATGATTCAATGCTCAAACCCAAATTATATTTTTCCATCAGTGGCACTGCCGTCTGCAAAATCTCTACCACTTGGTTTTTTTCAGCTTCATTTTCAATTCTGGAATTATCTACCATTGGCAACTCAATACTTTTTACTCCCAAATTCATAGCCTGTTCCATTAATTTTTTTAGAACCTGCAAATTATTTTCTTTTTGCTCCCTAGAAACACGAACGAACGGATTTTCCATAAAATAATCCGCGCAAATATGATTGAGCATTACTCCGGTTTCCTTCGTCAATTCTTTAATCCGTTTCAATCCCCCGGTTGTCCAAAGCGGATTTTGTAAATAATTTTCGGTTTCAAAAATAAATTCAATGTCATCAAAACCGATTTCGGCGGCGATGCTAAACTCCTCTTCCCAAGAACTCCAAGGAAAAGCTTGAATTTTGTTGTTAATCGGCTGACTTAAACGCCCCTGAATTATTCCAATCATAAAAATTAAGTTATGGTCCAGCCACCATCGATCACCATCGTTTGTCCGGTCATGTATGAGGAAGCGTCAGAAGCGAGATAAACCAAAGCCCCACGCAAGTCATTTGGATGACCCAAACGGCCGAGAACGGTTCGCGCTTTTAGACGCTCCAAAAAAGGATCATCGGATTTAACACTATTCACGGTTTCACTCTCGGTATTGGAAAATGGCCCGGGGCAAATGGCATTACAGCGAATTCCGTATTGCCCCCAGAAAGAAGCCGTATAACGAGTGAGAGCGATTAAACCGGCTTTATTGACGCTATAAGTGGGCGGATTGAAAAATTCTTTTCCCTCGTATAAATGAGGATGCGGCGCCACCAGGCCATACATGGAACTTACATTGATAATGCTCCCCCGCTTTTTTTCCATAAAACGCTTTCCGACTATTTGGGTGGTCAAAACCGCCCAATAGATTCCGGATTCAAAGGCTGATTCCCACTGCTCGTAATTGGAATCCTCCAAACACCCCTCCTTGGTGTTGAAGCCGGTTTTATGACTCATGTCATAAGCGTTGTTAATCAGTACATCCAAATCATGAGTGCCGACAATTTCTTCAAGAACTTTTTTAAGTTTACCCTTGTCATAAAAATCCACATTGTAATCAAAAACATTGTCTTCGCCGAATTCCCGACGATATTCTTTCGCTTGATCGGATAATTTTTCATTCCGTCCCAAAAGCACCACTTTGGCGTCCGCTTCCAAAAAAGTCCGAGCCATATACCGACCGAAAAAGCCGGTGGCGCCGGTAATCAAAACCGTTTTTTCGGCGACATTAAACAAATTTCCCAAATAATCATTCATAAAATTTCAATTATGTTTTCCTGTTATTTATAATCCACTCCACCAATAATAAATCCTTCGGTTCATCCACCTGAAAACTACTCCACATATCCATTTCATAAATTTCAATTTTACCGCCCAAGCGATTATTGTTGACACGCAGTATTTCCGGCTTGAACACATAAATTGAGCCATTTTCACGATATTGCTTGTCCATGGACTGTTCTCGTTTTCTGATATTATAATCATAATTCAGAGAACGAACTCCGGCCGCCTCTTTTGACCAAATCAACCCGAAATTTCTGGTGGCGGAAAACAACGAATCGGCCTCTTTTTCCCGCAACAGATTGATGGCATAATCAATATCGTTTTTCGCTCGTAGCGGAGAAGTGCATTGTAAAAATACCACCAAATCCGGCGAGGGCTCGCCTCGCGCCTCAATTTGATCGAGAACATCCAAAAGCGCCGATTCACTCGTGGCCGTGTCAACTGCGAGCGCGAGCGGGCGCGCGAATACTTCCGCCCCGTATTTTTTGGAAATCGCCGCGATTTCTTCATTTTCGGTTGAAACAATCACGCGACCCACCAATGAAGACTGCCGAGCGTTTTCGATTGAATAAGCAATCAGCGGTTTGCCGGCGAGGAGCGCCGTATTCTTGGATTTTATCCTTTTGGAGCCCCCACGCGCCGGAATGATGGCGATAATATGCTTGCTCATATTTTCAAGTCAATTTAAAATTGCAATTCCTTAATTGACAAAACCATTTTTTTTATTTCTTCCCGCGTCATCAAGTTCTCGGTTTTGGAGGAATACTCCCTTATCGCCGCCGGCCGGCAATTCGGATATTCTTCAGGTTTGAAATCATGGAACACTTCATATTCCACATTCGGCCGAATGATAAACATATCATCTCTTTCCAAAGCGGTTTCCGATTCGTCCAAAGTCAATAATTTTTCGTGTTTCCTTTCGCCCGCTTTTTTGCCTATTACTTTAATCGGCACCTCGCCCGCGATACTGTTTTTCTCCTTCACAATTTCAATCACCGCCTGAGCCAGGTCGCCGATGGTCGCGACCGGCATTTTCAGAATGAACACTTCTTGACCTCTCATGAGTTCGCTCGCTTTGAAGATCAAATCCACCGCTTGACCGATAGACATGAAAAATCTGGTCATGGCGGGATCAGTCACTGTGACCGGTTCTCCCTCTTTTATCTGGCGAATGAATAGCGGAATAACCGAGCCGCGCGATCCGAGCACATTGCCAAAACGCACCGAAGCGAATTTTGTCCGCTTCTTTCCGCGGTAGAAATATGAGGCGAGAATCAATTTCTCCGCCAATAATTTGGCGCAACCCATCACATTGGTCGGGTCGGCCGCCTTATCCGTGGAAATGCTGATTACTTTTTCCACATCGTTCGCGAGGGCGCAAGAAATCACATTCTGAGTGCCCTGCACATTGGTTTTCACCGCCTCAAACGGATTAAGCTCGCAGGACACCACATGCTTCAAAGCGGCGGCATGAAAAACAATATCCGCGCCTTCCATCGCCATTTCCAGCCGTTCTTTGTCTCGGACATCGCCGATCAAAAATCGGATATGGGGATCGCCGTGCAGGCGATGAGCCAACTCAAATTGCTTGGTTTCGTCGCGGCTGAATACTCGGACTTGCCGGACATCGCTCGCCAAAAGTTTGCGGACAATTTCCGAACCGATTGAACCGGTGCCGCCGGTGACCAGTACGGTTTTTCCGGATAGTGATTCTTGCATATTATTCCATCAATTTATAATGTTTGAGGTAATTATTATAGGTTGCTTCCAGGCCTTCTGTCAAACCGAGACTGGGCTCGAAATTCAATATTTTCGCGAGTTTTTGATTGTCACCCACTACGCTTTTTTGCCGACTGTTCCTCTCGCCCGGCGTAATTTCCACCCGGCGACCGGAGATCTCTTCAATCCGCCCGATCACTTGATTGAGGGTGTACCCGACGCCGGTGCAGATATTGTAGATACCGATGCCTTCCGCCTGACCCCAAGCAATCAATCCCGCCAATTGACGCGCGACATCTCCGACATAGATGTAATCGCGCCAATTTTCACCGTTGCCATTCAGTATGAATGGTCGGCCGTCAAATAACGCCAGCAAAATGTTATTGACCACTCCTTTATTCTTGACATCGCCATAGACATTGCCAAGGCGGCAAATCGCTAATCGCCATTCGCGGCCGGTAGCGAATTCTCTCAAAAGCATTTCTTCATTGAATTTTTCTTTTTCATAATCGGTTTCCGGCTCAGAAATGGCCGATTCAGCTTGAATATCTTCCGAATCGGGATAAACGAGAACAGTGGACAAATAGACTATTTTTTTGAGACTTTCACAATTCGCTGTCAAAGAAATGATATTTTTCAAGCGAATTGCGTCCGGCTGAATTGCCAATATCAATGTGTCCACAGTGGGGATAATGGCCGTCAACTTCAAAAAATCCGTATTCAAGTTCATTTCCTCATAACTAACGCCCCTGATTTTTTCTTCCGGTAAAAGACCGGGCAGACAAACCGTGACCACCTCAACCCCGCGGCTAATAAGCTCGCGACACAAATACTCGCCAATGAATCCGGTGCCACCGATAACCAATGCGCGCATACTAATAAGTGATTACTTTTTGCACCGGGGGCATTACCACGGTCTCCAAAATTTTCACCACTTGCTTGGCGGTGTCGCCCTGATCATAAGGATTTTTTCCTTTTTTGACGCGCGCTCGGAATGAATTATCAGTAAGTGCTTTCTCAATCGCTTTCTCAATCGCCCGTCTTTCATTCGGCGCGTCAATCACATTCACGCCTCGTTCCCGAAATTGCTGACGGGAACCGATGTTTACTGTCGGCAAACCAAATGATGGCGCTTCGTGAATGCCGGCGCTGGAATTCCCGACCAACGCGTCCGCAACTTTCAGCAAGCGTAAAAAATCTTCCACTGAAACATGGGGACAAGTTATAAACCCGGAATCATTCAGGTGAGCCACAATTCGCTTACCACCGGCGTCATTATTGGAATAGACCGCGAACACTTGCGCGTCCAATTTTTTGACGACCGCTTGCAGGGCGACAATACTCTCATTGATCTGACGCTCCACTTTTTCCACTTCGGTCGTCACCGGATGCTGTAGAAATACGATTAAAGGCCGACACGGATCCAGTCCGAACTTTTTGGCGATCACTGATTTCGCTACATACTTAGTGTGGTGAATATTGTCCAAACTCGGACTGCCGACCAAAAAAACATATTTCGGATCCTCGCCCAATTTGATGATCCGTTTTCGGCTCTGTTCAGTGGCGGCAAAATGCAGGTGCGCGAATTTGGTGGTGGCATGACGCAAGACCTCGTCAATGGTGCCACTTCGTTCTCCACCTTGGATATGCGCCACCGGAATATTCATATTCATAGCGACTACCGCCGCGGCCAAATGCGCTCCCAAATCAAAACCGCAAAAAACCAAATCCGGCTTAATCTCCCGCACGGCACCCGTAAGTTTAATCACGAATTCGCCGAACGCGTGCGCCATCATCTCGCCGTTATCCGCCTCCTCATCGCGATAAACCGGCAATTCCAAATCGATTTTGAAGCCGTCGTCCGCGAGTGCCTGCTTGGTCTCGCCGAAACTTTTCAAAAAATGCAACCCAGTCGCGACAATATGAATCTCCAGTTTTGAACTTTTCCGCGCCAATTCCAAAATCGGCTTCAACCGACTGTAATCGGCGCGCCGTTCGGTGACAAAAAGAATCCGGCGTTTTTTCATAAAATTATTATATTTTTTCTGCTACCACACCATATCCAAGTATATACTCCTTACCATTTAACACCTGAACATCGGAATTAAATAAATTTGCTATTTTAATAATAAATTTTATACTTTTTTTCAAAAATAATAAAAATAATTTAGGCAAAAATCTTAACCAATAATTTGATATATCCTTATGTAGGTTTTTTAAAAGAGTGACAAAAAAAACATCTATAACATTATCCTGTACTTCATCGATTCCGCCTAATTTTGTTATTTCAATGCTAGAAAATCCGCTTTCTTTGAATAAATGCTCAAGACCAAAATTAGTATAACGAAAAAAATCAAATGGCAATTGATGAAGCTTTAGCATAAAAGGCACGGTAATTAATATTCTACCCTTTGGCTTAAGTACACGAAAACATTCACTTAAAAGATTTTTTGGCTCAGGGATATGTTCAAGTACATTTGAGAGAAATACATAATCATACAAATTATCCTCAAAAGGCAATCCCTCATTTAAATCAGCCACAACATCAATTCCATCATATGCCTTAAAATCGAGAGTTGTTAGTTGACAATTTTGGAAAATGACTCTAAATTGTTGCGGTCCCGCTCCAACATCAAGAACTCTATCACTATTTTCCAAATTTTTAAAATGCCTAACAAAATAATCAAAATTACTCTTTCTCCAATATGTCCACTTGTCACTATTTCTATGATCTTTCATAATTCTTCATGATTGTGAATATGTTCCAGTCTTAGCTGCACATCCGGCTCAAGATCAATTGAGGCAATTCTACCGATGATATTCTCAAAATCCTTGGCCTTGATTTCGCCCGTGCCCGGCCGTTTCACCCAGATATTTTCTTTGCCGAACACTTCCCCTTTCCTGACCGGCCTGATCGTCACCACGCAGGCATAAGCGAAATTAATGACATCCTGTTCATCGGCCAGAATATCTTTCCGACCGCCCAAAGCTTGATAAATGGCCTTGGCGCCAAAGATCAACTCTTTCAATTCGCGCGGATCAATGGAAATGGCAATGTCGGGACCCGCCCAGGATTTATCCGAGGTAAAATGCTTTTCCAAAACGCTTGCTCCAAGCGGTATGGCCGCGAAACAGGTGTAATTACCGAGGGAATGATCGCTTAAACCGACGACCGCGTCCGGAAAAAAATTTTGCAGATCAACCATTCCTCCCAGTCTCACCTTATCATAAGGGGTCGGATACATTGAGGTACAATGGAATAACACAAACGGCGTTTGATATTTCCGGAAAATTTCCACGCTCGGCCGGATGGAATCGATATTATTCATGCCGGTGCTCAACAATACCGGCTTGCCAAAGGAAGCGATATGCTCCACCAGTGGATAATTATTGCATTCCCCCGAACCAATTTTGTAAGCCAAGACCCCGATTCTTTCCAAACGATCAGCGGCGGCGCGCGAAAACGGGGTGCACAAATAAATCATTCCCTTATTCTCCACGTACTTTTTTAATTCTATTTCCTGTTCTTCGGAAAAAGCGCAACGAACCATAATATCCCAAATGGATTCGGTGGTGTGGCCGGGAATAACACTTTTCGCCACCGCCGTCATTTCGTCTTCCACCACATGCGATTGAAATTTGACACATTCGGCCCCGGCCTCATAAGCGTCGTCCACCATTTTCTTCGCTTTTTCCATGCTCCCTTCATGATTGATGCCGATTTCCACTATCACTAATGGGGAGAAGTCTAAACCGATTTTTCGATCACCTACCTGAATAAAATTAGCCATATTGATATTTTATTATCTGCCATACTGGCAATTATTAACTTCAAAACTATTTATAAACAACCGCTGTCAATGCTGTAACGAATCCTAAAATAATACCAGGAAAATTACAAAAAATTATTGGCCAATCTTTTTTAGGTTTCAACCAGGCATACAATGTCCAGGTTATACAATTAAGCATTGTCACTATTGGCAAAATTATTGACCCTACCTGACCTGCCACATTTAATCTAATTTGATCTATATAAGAGAAAAAGACAGAAAGTGCCATAAAGGACGCGAACCAACCAATTCTATTCACAATTTTTTCATTCATACATTTAAGATTTAATATCAATAAAATTATCTAAAAAACTCAAAATTTTGTCGTCTTCCTCAAAAGAATACGGATATTTCTTTTTTCCTTCAATCGCTTCTAGAAAATCACTCATTTCTGATTCGTAGGCTTCTTCACCGGTGTTATATTTGCCAATCTTTTTTCCATCGGTTAAATCAATAATTTTAGTACTTTTAATTTTGGCATCATAAATTTCAATTTTTTTACCCAGCCAATTCCAATCCAAAGTTCCTTCTGTGCCAATTATTTTCAATGTGCGAGTGGCGTTTCTATTCAAAATATCAATCATCATATTGCCAACCATGCCGTTTTCAAACTGAATAATTGAATGATAAACATCATCAGCAGTCATTTCCAAATCAGAAATTTTACCGCGCGCGCCGATAACTCTCGCTACTTGACTTTGAAATATACCCATCAGCCAAATCAATTCATAAGGAAACATTTCGCGCGCGCCACCGGTATCTTTTTTCGCGAAGTAAATTTGGCGATAGTCCTCGTAAGGATGCCAATCCGGCAAATATTGTCCGAGGTAGTGATTAAAAGACAAAGGCTTACCAATCAAACCTGACAACAATAATTCCTTAATTTTCACCACCGCCGGAAAATGCCGGAAGGTGCATGATGGCGCCGCCACAAAAGAACCATCCAGTAAAGGTTGTAAATCATCATAACCATCATTTCTGGTAGTCGCTTCCACAAAAAAATGTTT
>JBBTQT010000124.1:0-13942 GCA_038065575.1 Patescibacteria group bacterium | reverse complement strand
GTCACTCCAAAAAATTCCAGTGGGAAGAAAATGACGGAATTGGCGTCGGCCGCCACGATTAAAATTCCTTACGAGGAAAGCGACATTCAGACCGGAGTGAGCGAATCGCAGTTGAAGTGTGGCGTTTGGGATGATGCCACCGAAGAATGGGAAATTTTGTCCACTACCGTTGACTCTACCAACAATACTCTCACTTGCCAAACAACGCACTTTTCCTCATTCGGCGCGGTGGCCGCGACGAGCGGTGGGACGACGGCCGCCAGCAGTAATAGCAGTTCAAGCAGTAGCTCATCATCCGGAGGCAGCGCCGGTATTTCCACAGTGAATACTCCGATCGTGGCGACCGGTTCCATCAAGATAAATTCCGGCGCCAAGGAAACCGGCAGCCGAAATGTGGTATTGACGCTAAATGTAAACGGAATCGCGGAAATGGCCATCAGTAACACGGCTGATTTCAAAGGATCATCATTTGTTCCGTTCGTGTCATCGTACAATTGGACTTTGGCGGACGGCGCCGGAGTCAAGGATGTTTATATTAAATTCAAAACCACGACCGGTGGAATCGCCACTGAAAAAGTTTCCATTACTCTTACCGGTACCGGCACAGGCGTTTCCGTTAATCCGGTTGTATATGGATCCTCCGGTCAGGCGACATCCAAATCGGTCGCCGGCGCGGTATCCGGTCTCGGTCAATTCACCAAACGACTCGGCCTGAACAGTCGTGGCGCAGATGTCGTCCGTCTGCAAAAGTTATTGCGTCAACTCGGCTACTTCACTTATCCTTCCGATACCGGCACTTATGGTCCGGCCACCGGAGCCGCCGTCCGGAAATTCCAAAAAGCCAATGGAATTTCGCAAGTGGGAGTCGTCGGTCCGGCCACGTTGGAAGCCTTGAATGCTTTGAGTGTTGTGGGTGCTCCGGTCGCTCCGGCCGCTCCGGCCGCTCCGGCCGACAAACCGACAGTAGTCGCGGTCTCGGGGTCTGCCCAATTCACCAAACGACTCGGCCTGAACAGTCGCGGTGCCGATGTCGTCCGTCTGCAAAAGTTATTGCGTCAACTCGGCTACTTCACTTATCCTTCCGATACCGGCACTTATGGTCCGGCCACCGGAGCCGCCGTCCGGAAATTCCAAAAAGCCAATGGAATTTCGCAAGTGGGAGTCGTCGGTCCGGCCACGCTAAAAGCGTTGAATAGTATCCAGTAAGATAGAATATTCAAATAAAACTCTCCCGACCGGCTCGGGAGAGTTTTTGTATGGTTGAATTTTAGCCGTTTTTTTGTTAGGCTTACAATAGGGAATCAACACGGGTCGGATTTTCTCCAAATGTCATTCCCGCGCAGGCGGGAATCCAGAATCACCGCGACAAACTATCCGTCCGTCTGGATTCCCGCCTGCGCGGGAATGACAGAAATGAATTCAATTAATTTTCAACACTATGTCCGGACATTCCAAATGGCACAATATTCAGGCGAAAAAAGGGAAAATGGATTCTCTGAAAGCCAATGCTTTCACCAAAATCGCGCGCTTGATTACGGTCGCTGCCCAGCAAGGCGGGGGGGATCCGGAGATGAATTTTTCTTTGCGCTTGGCCGTGGAAAAGGCCAAGGCAGTGAATATGCCGAAGGATAATATTGAACGAGCCATCAAGAAGGGCACCGGTGGCGGAAGCGCGGAATTGTCTTTGCATGAAGTGGTATACGAAGGTTTTGGACCGGGTGGCGTGGCGGTGATAGTTGAAGCTCTAACGGAGAATCCGAATCGCACGGTTTCCGAAGTAAAAAATGTTTTCAGTCGGCAGGGTGGCACGATGGGTGGTTCGGGAAGCGTGCAGTGGCAGTTTGTACATAGTGGTGTGGCGCGATTAGATTCCGAACAAAAGAAAAAAATTATCAATTTTGAAGATTTTGAATTGGCGATGATTGATGCCGGTGCTGATGAAATAATTGAGAGTGAAGATGTAATTGAAGTTCGTTCAGCAGTTGTTAATTTAAATAAAATTATTGAATCAGTAAAAAATTTTGGGGTTGTACCAACTGAATCCGGATTGGAATGGATTGCTAAAGAGAGTATTGTATTAGACGATGAAACCGGACAAAAATTAAATAATTTATTTGAAGCGCTGGATGATTTGGATGATGTGAAAGAAGTTTATACGAATGCGAATTGAATTGGGTATTTTTTTTGGATTTTCATATTGTTTTTTCATACTAATACAGTTGCTTGACAAAACCTACTTTTTTGTTATATAATTTTTACTATAAATGACTAACCTATTATGTCTAAAAATAATTTACAATTTTCCGTTATCTATCAGCAAGAAATTAGTGGTGGTTTTATTGCTACTGTTCCTGCCTTGCCTGGTTGTCATACTCAAGGCAAGGATTTGAAACAGACCATGTTTAGAATAAAAGAAGCGATTGATCTGTATTTAGAAAGCTTAAATTCAGAAAAATTAGCTCTTCAGGCTGCCAAAAGTCAGGTGTTAGTTGGTACTATAATGGTAAATGGGTAGTATGGTTAGTTTTAGTCAACTGCCAAATTTGAAAGCAAAACAGTTAATACTTGCTTTAAAAAAGACCGGATTTAGAATAGACAGACAAAAAGGCAGCCATGTAATTTTGATAAATGAAAAAAATAAATTACGCACCGTAGTTCCAATGCATTCGGGTGAAACAATCAAAAAATCTTTATTGACCGAAATTATTAAACAGGCCAATTTAACAGTAGAAGGTTTTTTGGAATTATTGTAGGTTCGTCGTATTAAGTAGCTATAATTTAGCTATTTTTTTATATGTTTTTATGAACACCAAACCGATTCGTATCCTTGGTATTGACCCCGGCTTTGGTCGTCTTGGTTACGGAATTATTGAACAAAAAAGCGGAGATTGGGTAGCCTTGGATTATGGTTGTATCGAAACCTCGCCAAAAAATACTTTTGTGGAGAGAATTTTGCAAATACATAATGAGTTGAAAGAAATAATTGCTAAATATAAACCAACCCGAGCCGGAGTGGAAGAATTGTTTTTTTATAAAAATGTGACAACGGCAGTACAGGTGGGGCAAGCGAGAGGCGTGGTTTTACTTACTTTATCACAGGCCAAAATACCGATTGATGAGTTTACTCCGTTAGAAGTGAAACAGGCGATAACCGGTTATGGTCGGGCGGAAAAAGGTCAAATTCAAACGATGGTGGCCATGATTTTGAAGTTAAAAAACAAGAAAATCCAAGACGACGCGGCCGATGCCCTCGCCGTCGCGATTACTGTCGCCCACATGTCAAAAATTGGCCGATTATCCTAGACCGTGGTCAAGTATTATCTACAAAAAAGGCTTATTTAAGCCATAATTCATTTGGTAGATCAAACATCCTCCTTGACATCGCCAAACGGTTGTAGTATGATAAACCCAACTTAATTACCCCGTCCCGGACGGATTCGGACCAGGGTGGACATGCCCTCCCCAGGCTCGATAACCATACGCATGTATGCTTTCAAAACTCAAGAAGCAGAATGTCATCAAAAAGTATCAGACTCACAAGGGTGACACCGGTTCCACCGAAGTGCAAATCGCCATCCTCTCCTTGGAAATAGAGGAATTGATCGGACACCTGAAAACCCATTCCAAAGATCATTCTTCCCGTCGCGGACTGCTCCGTAAAGTGGGGGAACGTCGCCGTTTGCTCAAATACCTGCAAAGAGAAAATGCCGCTTCCTACGAGGAATTGGTTAAGAAATTAAAACTGAAACAGGCCAAGCAATACGAGGCCGAAGAAAAAGATGAAGAGGAGGCGGATATAATCGAAGAGGGACCAAATGAACCAGAAGCCTAGTAAAATCAATCCATTGAAACACCCGGATCAGCGCGTTGGGGTGTTTATTGATGTCCAAAATTTATATTATTCGGCCAAAAATGTGCACGGCAAAAAAGTAAATTTTGGCAATATCGTCAAAGAAGCGGTGGCGGGAAGAAAATTGATTCGCGCGATCGCTTATGTGGTGCGCACCGAATCCAAAGAAGAACAGCCTTTTTTTGAGGCATTATATAATTTGGGCATTGAAACCAGAGAAAAAGACTTGCAGATATTCAGTACCGGCATGAAGAAAGCCGATTGGGATGTTGGTTTGGCGGTGGACGCGATTCGACTGGCTTCAACCTTGGACGCGGTCGTGATTGTCTCCGGCGATGGTGATTATTTGCCTTTGGTGGAATATCTGCAAAAAAGCAGTGGCAAGCAGGTGGAAGTAGTGGCCTTCGGCGAAACCACTTCCAGTAAATTGATCGCCGAGGCGGACGATTTCTTGGATTTAAGCAAAGAAAAAGACAAGTTTTTGATCTATGACAATCGGAGAGTGGTAAGTGGTGGAAAGATATATCGTAAAGAAGAAGAAAAGAACATGGGAAATGTAGTAAATTAATAATTACAAATTACGAATCTTCCAATATTGTCATTCCGACCGGAACGACTGAAAGGAGTGAAGTGGAGGAATCCCCCGGTTAAATTAGATAAACCGTGGGATTCCTCCACTTCGCTTCGCTTCGGTCGGAATGACAATAGATTACACCACCATTCGTAATTCCCCTAAAGGGATAAGTCTGGGTCTTTCGTAATTTTTAATTCGTAATTTAATTCACGTTGATCGGGATACACCTAGGTCCATAATTCATTCATCTTCGGATGATGTAAGATTGGGATCTATCGCTTCCTGATCAGCTTCAAACAAAAATTTATGTTGGAGACAAAAGAATGGTCCATTGATTGGGCCGGTCGGAAGTTGACCATTGAAACCGGACGTTTCGCGTTGCAAGCGCTCAGTTCCTGCACGGTGCGTTACGGCGACACCATGATTTTGGCGACCGTCGTTAAAAGTAAAGAAGTCCGGGACGGCATTGATTATTTCCCGCTCATGGTGGACTTTGAAGAAAAATTATACGCCGCCGGAAAAATCAAAGGATCCAGATTCATCAAACGCGAAGGGCGGCCGAGCGATGAAGCGATTTTGGTTAGCCGGCTGATCGATCGGGCCATCAGACCGCTTTTTGACGAACGGGTGCGCAATGATGTGCAAGTTATTTTAACCGCGCTTTCGGTTGACGGCGAAAACGATGCCGCCATAACCGCGCTAATCGCCGCCAGTTGTGTCGTCGCCACCTCTTCCATTCCTTGGGAGGGTCCGATTGCCGCCGCCCGAATTGGCAGAAAAGACGGCCAATTGATTCTCAATGCCACCATCAACGAAATTAAAACCGGTGATTTGGATTTGATTGTGGCCGGCACACCGGAAAAATTGGTGATGACCGAGGCCGGAGCGAACGAAGTGGCGGAAGACGAGATGTACGAAGCCATGAAATGGGGGTGCGCCGAGTTGCAACCGGTGGTGGAATTGATTAAAAAAATACAGAAAGATTTGGGCGTGAAGAAAAACGATCCGGCCGATGAAGTCGTATCGGAAGCGGTCGCGGCCGTACGCCGCGCCAAGGAATTGGCCGAGAAATTTATCATTGAGCATAGCGAAGAAATGATTTTTGACGCGCCGAAAATTACCCGCCAAGAACGCTATGGCACCCTGGACAAAATTGAAAAAGCCTTGAAAGTGTTTTTTGCGGATAATGCCGTGGACGAAGACGCGGTGAAGCCGGCATTGAAAGAAATCAAAACGATTGTTCAAAAAGAAGTAACCAAAAGAATTTTGAATAAATCCGAACGGTTGGATCATCGCCAAATGGAAGAAATTCGCGAGCTTCAAGTCGCGATTGATCCGTTGCCCAACCGCGTGCACGGATCGGCGATGTTCATGCGCGGCGACACGCAGGTGTTGTCAGCGGTGACTCTTGGCGCGCCCGGCGATGTTCAGACTTTGGACAGCATGGAGGAAGACGGCACCAAGCGCTATATGCATCATTACAATGATACCCCGGCATCTTATGGCGAAACCGGGCCTCTGCGTGGCCCGGGCAGACGCGCCATCGGACACGGCGCTTTGGCGGAAAGAGCGTTGGAACCGGTATTGCCTCCTCAAGAAAAATTTCCTTACGCCATTCGGGTGGTGTCCGAAGTAATGGGTTCAAACGGATCCAGTTCTATGGCTTCAACTTGCGGCTCCACATTGTCGCTTATGGCGGCGGGCGTTCCTCTCAAAAAACCGGTGGCCGGTATTGCGATGGGTCTGGCGTCAGACAACAAAGGGCGTTGGCAAGTGATTACTGATTTGCAAGATGTTGAAGACGGCCCAGGGGGCATGGATTTCAAGATTGCCGGCACGAATGATGGGATCACGGCCATTCAAATGGATACAAAAACATTTGGTTTGAGTTGGGAAATTGTTAAGCAAACCATTGCCCAATCCTACAAAGCGCGTTTGCAAATTTTGGCCAAGATGGCTACGGCGATCGCGGCGCCCCGATCGGATTTGTCGCCATTCGCCCCGCGTATTGAAACCATCCTGATTGATCCGGAGAAAATCCGCGATGTGATCGGACCGGGCGGAAAAATAATCAACAAAATCATTGATGAAACCGGCGTGCAGATTGATATTGAGCAGGATGGCCGAGTGATGGTCACCTCCAAAGACGGCGAGGGCATGAAAAAAGCGATTAAAACCATTTTGGAATTGACGAAAGAAGTGCAAGCCGGAGAAATTTACGAAGGCACGGTGGTGCGTTTGGAAGATTTCGGCGCGTTTGTGCAGATATTGCCGAATAAAGACGGCTTGGTGCATGTAAGCGAAATTTCCTGGGAGAGGGTCGGTCGTCCGGCGGATGTGTTGAAGATAAATGATAAAGTGCAAGTCAAAGTAAGAGAAATTGACAATCTCGGCCGCGTCAATCTCTCCATGAAAGAATTGAAACCAAAACCGGACGGTTATGTGGACCAACCACCGCGAGAACGCAGGCCGATGGGCGGAGGAGGCGGACATGGTGGCGGACGGGGCGGATTCAGGAATTAATTACAAATTAATAATTAGTAATTACTCGGCTTCGCTTCGCTACGCCGAGCAGGCGAATTACGAATTGTGAACGTGATGTGTCACGTCATTGCGACCCGCCTACGCTACGCTTCGGACGGGCAATGGGAGCGAAGCGACGTGGTAATCCCTTACTTATATTAGAAGAACACTGGCTAGTGCCGGTGTTTTTGTATACTTTTGATTTTAACAAGTAAATAAGTTTAATTTGAGCGAAAATCGTTTAGGGGATATTCGGATGTTTTTTTGACAAGTTTCCTGAAAAGTATAATATATGATGAGACCACAGACGCCTTCCTGATAAGAAGGCAAGAAAAAGAGGGAAAAGGCTACCTGATGAAAAAGGGGAAGAATACACAGATCGCGGAGCTTGCTGACGATTTCGTCCGTAGGCTTCACCGCGACTACTCGGCCCAGGGAATCGACCGCCTGCATGCGCAACGGGCGGTTCTCCTTGGCCGGATCGCCGGAGCCATGAACGATCTCGTTCAACCGATCCCCACCCTGCCGGCGGTTCACGCGAACATCCGCGTGCCGGCCGAGGTGGACGGGTGGAAGTACCTGATCTGCGGCTTTCTCGGGAAGGGCGAGAAGTCCGTGAGTGGACCGGAGATGTTCAGGCGCACGGAGATTGCCGGGACCAGGCCGTGCGATGATGGCGACTGGTGCCACCTCGAGCGCAGCGGCGATCGGTTCCCGTTCCCGATGGAGCTCTCCGATCACCACTTCGTGACCGGTCGTTCCGAGCTGGAACGAGCGGATCGTCTCACTCTCCTCGCCTGGCAGGAGGACAAGCGCCGAACCTTCTGGGTGGGCCGTAATGTCGAATACGGCGCGATCGCTCTCGTCATCCGGCGCGTGATCGTCTCGTAGCCATCGGCCGGAGTCGGGCGACATTATCGGGATTTAGATCCTGATGGTCGCTCGGCTCCGTTCTCATCATATTTTTTCTTGTGCCGGTTTTGATTACTGAAACCGGCGTTTTTTATTTCCAATCTTGATTTTGGCAGGCCGATGTGGTTTAATTTGACCGAAATCAATCAAGGGGATGTGGTGAAATTGGTATACACGCTTGCTTTAGGAGCATGTGCCGCAAGGCTTGAGAGTTCGAGTCTCTCCATCCCCACCAAATAATTGACAAATAGTCCATTTTATGATATAAAAACTAGTCAAATTGGTTTTTTTATTTTGGTTTAATGTGTTACCTACTGTTTTTTATCCTTATTTATTCAAATGAAGATAAGAAATAGTCGGGAGAAACGCCTGGCTTAACTGGCAGGCCGTAGGTTTGGGCACGGTGTCCAAGCAAGCGGTAGACCAATGGTGCTGAAAGGAGAGAACTCAATGGCTCCGCCAAGGAGTGATCTGCTGAGCTGGGAAGGGAGTTGGCACGAGATCGCGAAGGCGATCGGTAACGCCGTTCTTGACCAGGATGGTACGGACGAAGATGTCCGTCGAATCCTCAAGGACAAGGTGCTGGCGAAGGATATCGCCACTCGCATCATCGCCGCCCGGCCGGGCGTTACGTCGGAACCGGCCAAGCCGGTGAGAGCTCCGCTCATCGGACGGGTGGTCAAGACGATCACCATTCCGGCCTACGAAGCGTCGTCGTTCGTCGAAGCCGTCCGCCTCGGTCGATTCGACAACGACACGAACGACACCGTTCGTCATTTCGCCGATGAGTGCGTCGGACTCGCCCAGCCCACGAAGGTGGACATGGTGGAGTTCGACCGCGACTGGTGGTTTGATGAGGTGCTCGCCTGGGTCATCGAGAACGGCGGCAAGAAGCCGATCGCGACCGCCCACACCATGGGCATCGCCATCGGGTTGCCCAACGAGCAACGCGGACGACCCATTGTAGGCGGCTCGGTCCGGCAGGGCCACGTGCTCTACCTCGTCGGCGATTCCCGCTGGCGCCTCCTCAACCGCGGCGCGGTCGAGGGCGGCTGGTGTCGGCACTGTCTGTTCGGCTTCCTCAGCGAGTAGTCCTAGGTACCTTGGATTTTGGCCTTGGCTAGAGTCCTTGGATCCTTGGTCACTCGTCCCGTCTGTTCGTTCTTTTTTTCGTCCCACCTTCGGTCAGCATCTTCGCTGGCCAACCTTCCTAAAAATATAAAGATAATTTGTGTTTTAAGGAAGAAAAATGGTATCATTGCTCTGGATATTAGGCGAATCAGTCCACGGTCACGGCTTTGGACGGCCGAATTCTGAATATGTTCGATCCGGTCAGAATATCTGCGTCTACGGATTCAGATAGAGTACCAACGATATATTCAAAAAATGAAGAAACTCGGTACAGAATATTGGCGAGATAAAGTCTCCAAATAAAATTCAACCCGGAGAGTATTCAATGGGTGGTGGTACGGATGATATTCTGTATATTTGTAGGCGGCTCGGTCCGGCAGGGCAACGTGCTCTACCTCAACGGCAATTCCAACTGGCGCAACCTCAACCGCAACACGGTCAAGGACAACTGGAATCGGAACTGTCTGTTCGGCTTCCTCAGCTAGTTGCTTCATTCTCTCCCGATTACATTGGGAGAGTTTCTTTTTTCAATGATGCCAGCCATCCGCCAATCATTTTGCCAATGGCTTCCAGTTTTTGCGACAGCTGGCCGTATTTGTTGGTATCAATGGCTTTTATTTCCCATAAAATTTTAAGGAAGAATTTCAAGGCATCAAATTGCGCGCTTAATTTTTTGACGATTGCAAGTTTGTTGACGCGTTCAGCATAACCGGCCGCGAGCGCCAACTCTAGTGTTTATATTTAGAGGGCGTTTTTAATTTTTTAATCAGTGGATAATTTTATTTGACAAGAGAACATTTGTTCTCGTATAATAAAAGCATCATTTTTAACAAAAAAATATGGAGGACACAAGAATAGCACTTTTTAAGGGCAAGCAGGTTCGCAAGGTTCTGTTTCAAAATGAATGGTGGTTTTCGGTGGTGGATGTGGTGAGCGCGCTTACAGATAGCGCTGATCCAAAAGATTATTGGTATAGGACGAAAATCCGTGTAAATAATGAGGAAAAATTTCAGTTGTCGACAATCTGTCGACAACTGAAATTGGTTGCTTCCGACGGAAAAAAATATGAAACCGACTGTGCCAACACCGAAGGCATTTTTCGCATTATCCAATCCATTCCCTCCCCAAAAGCCGAACCATTCAAACGCTGGCTGGCAAAAGTCGGTTATGAAAGAGTGCAGGAAATAGAAGATCCGGAATTGGCCACCAAGAGAACAAGAATGCTGTACAAATTGAAAGGCTACCCGGAAAGTTGGATTGAAAAACGAATGCGCGGGATTGCGATTCGTGAGGAATTGACCGAAGAGTGGCAAAATCGAGGCGCGCAAGATAAAAAAGATTTTGAAATTTTAACAGCGGAGATTTCCAAAGCGTCATTTGGGATTACACCAAATCAATACAAGAAATTGAAAGGACTGAAGAAGGAGAATTTGCGGGATCACATGGACGATTTTGAATTAATTTTTACCATGCTTGGCGAAAGATCGACAACGGAAATTCATCGTCAGGAAAATTCCAAGGGTACACCAAAACTTAAAGTAGATGCCAAACGGGGAGGGAAAATAGCCGGTGTTGCCAGAAAAGAGCTGGAAAAAGAACTTGGCCGGTCGGTTGTTTCCAATAAAAATTTTTTATCGCAAGGGAAAAAGGAAAAGTTGTTAAAGTAATTGTAAATTGATAAGATTGGGGTCTTGATTGGTAATTTGATCTCTATTTACACGACAATATGTCCTTAATTTTACCAATAATTCTGCTACTCCTCATCAGCTACGCTTACGGCAGCTGGCGTGGCGCGCCCTGGGTGCCGAGTAAAACAGCGGATGTGGAACGATTCATTAAATTGGCTCAAATTAGCGATGGGAAAATTGTTTATGATCTTGGCTGCGGCGACGGCCGGATTTTGCAGGCGGTGGTTCTCGCCGGCAGCGACGCCAGAGGTTTTGAGTTATCGCTTTTGCCTTACTTATTGGCCAAGATAAGACTTTTTAGAAATAGAAAAAAGTGTCGGATTGAATATGGCGATTTTTGGTTCAAAAATTTGAGTGAAGCCGATGTGGTCTACATCTTTTTGATGCCGAAAATCTATGAAAAATTAGTGATAAAATTAAAGGCGGAATTGAAACCAGGAACAAAAGTGGTAAGTTATGTTTGGCCGTTGCCGGGACTGGAACCAGTTATAATTGATAAAGCGGAAAAGCACCCGCTATTATATCTATATGAAATGTAATTTTACGTCATTGCGAGGAGTGAACGAAGTGAACGACGAAGCAATCCCAATGTAATTTAGATAAACTAGGGGATTGCTTCGTCAGTCGCTGTGCTCCTTCCTCGCAATGACGTTATAAAACTATGAAAGAAAACGACATGAAATTCTTTGCTGCTAGTATTAGTCCAACATTACCGACTATTGATTTGCATAATTTTGGTTCGGTTTCTGACGCACTGGAAAAACTTGGCAAAGGTTTATCTGATTTTGTACAAAAAGAACAATATTGCCGAGTTGTCCATGGCATTGGCGAAGGAGTTTTAGCCGTCGCCGTTCATGAATCATTAAATAAAAATTCGCTCGTGGCCGAATGGAGAGAAGAAGAAAACGGCGGTAGCTGTATTGTTATTTTTTAATTTCTCGTCATTCTGAGCGGAGCGAAGAATCCCTTTGTGTGTCTATATTGCCAGGGGATCCTTCGACTGCGCCCTGTGGGCTCCGCTCAGGATGACATTTTGAAATTTAATAATGATAGGTTTTGTTGTTCACTATAGTCCCCGCCCGATAAATTTGTTCCAGCAAAATCACGCGCGCCATTTGATGGGGAAAAGTCAATTTTGAAAGCGATAATTTGTTAGTGGATTTTTCAAGCAAGGAATTATGCAGTCCGAGCGGTCCGCCCAGTATGAACACAATTTGTTCGCCTCTCCGTGAATTTTCTTCCAGCCATTCGGCTAATTTTTGAGAGGTGAATTCTTTTCCTCTCTCATGAAGCGCGACAATTATATTACTATTCCGCGTCTGCTTCAGAATTTTCTCCGCCTCAATTTTTTTGATTTTTTCTTTGTCGCTTGAGTCATTAAATTGTTCTTCGGAAATTTCCAGAATCTCAATTTTAGCGTAGGGTTTCAAGCGTTTTAGATACTCGGTTTCTGCTTCTGACCAGTAGCTTTCTTTATATTTGCCGACGCAAATTATTTGGAGGTTAAACATACACCTTAATTACAAATTAATAATTACTAATTAATAATGCTGTATGCGTCATTGCGAGGAGCCGAAGGCGACGTGGCAATCCCTTAGTTTATATCATAGAACAATGGGATTGCCACGTCGTTCGCTTCGCTCATTCCTCGCAATGACGTTTATTTTCGCTCCGTTTAGAATGACGTTAGAATACCAAAGTTATCCCCATTTTACCCACTTATTACGCTCTTGACAAGGTTTGCCGTTTAGGATAATATAGCCATCACGCAAATCCCGAACCGTTCGGGGCCATGTCCCAACCTTGTTTGGACCTCTGGGTATAAAAATTGAACACATCTTTAAACCCATGTTTCAATCCCTTAAATACTCCGATTTCCCAAGCATTTGAAAGGTACGACCAAAAGTTGTCCCGACCGCTTGGAAGCGGTCTTTTTTATTCCCGGCTTCGCTTCGCTACGCCGGGCAGGCTCGGCTTCGTTACACTACGCCGGGCAGGCTCGGTCTCATTAAAACAGTTTTTGTAAATTACTTTGGTAGATAAATTGATGTGAGTTATCGCAACAAGTTATCTGGAAGAGTGATTGTTGAATGATTGCGCTGACTGATCCTTACAATTTAACCCAATATCGAAAACAAAAAAAGAAGCACAATTGTGTGCTTCTGTAGTGTATAAGAGCATACGATGGATGCCTTGACATTGTCAGACGAAGAAGGACGTAGCAACCTGCGATAAGCTTCGGGGAGGTGGTAAGCAACCTTTGATCCGGAGATGTCCGAATGGGGTAACCCATCCCGACCTAGTCGGGATACCATGCGCTGAATTCATAGGTGCATAGGAGAAAACCTGGTGAAGTGAAACATCTCAGTAGCCAGAGGAAAAGAAAATAACAAAATTGTATATCACCGAGCAGCCGATTCGTCGGCAACTTGGTGATATACATATGATTCCCCTAGTAGTGGCGAACGAACGGGGAAAAGCCCAAACCGATACCGTGTTGGTAGTGTGAACGAAGGAGTCTTTGACTTTTTTAGACGCATTACTTTAAAGGGCAGGCCGTTGCGGTATCGGTGTAGGAAGACTTGAATAATGGTTTCCTGAAAAAACCAGATACGAGATCGTAAAAATAATCAAAGACCCCTGGAAAGGGACGCCATAGCGGGTGACAGCCCCGTAGATGAAATTTTTGCGCTCAGTATGATTCTTGTTCTTAAGTACGACGGGACACGAGAAACCCCGCCGGAACCCGCTGCGACTATGCAGCAAGGCTAAATACTGACAGTGATCGATAGCGTACTAGTACCATGAGGGAAAGGTGAAAAGTAGCCCGGAGAGGGCGATGAAATAGATCCTGAAATCGTGTGCTTACAATGAGCCGGAGTCCCGGCTTCGCTTTTCGCTTCGCGAAAATGCTACGCCAGGCAGGCCCGTCTTTTAATTTAAGAACGGCCTGCCCGGCGTAGCTCAACGCGGAGCGTAGAGCGAAGTCGGGATGACGGTATTCCTATTGAAGAATGAGCCTGCGAGTTATTCAATGTGGCAAGGTTAAGTCCTTCTGGGACGAAGCCGTAGCGAAAGCGAGTCTGAATAGGGCGTTAAGTCGCATTGAACAGACCCGAAACCGGGTGGTCAATCCATGGTCAGGATGAGCCTCGATGAAAATCGAGGGGAGGTCCGAACCCACTTGCTGTGCAACACAAGGGGATGAACTGTGGATAGGAGAGAAATTCTAATCGAACTCGGTAATAGCTGGTTCTCCTCGAA